>WLJF01000099.1 GCA_009701945.1 Actinomycetota bacterium | reverse complement strand
GTTCGTCCAATGGGACCAAAGGGTGGAGATAAAGGCGATCGTGGTCATGGTGGAGGCAAGGGCGGACCTAAGGGTTCACCAACACTTACTCTCCCAGCACCAGCAAAAGCATAAATTTTTTGAACATGTAGTTCCTCCTTGGGTAGAAAAACCCGTCACGTGAAAGCGTGGCGGGTTTTTCATTGCCCACCCTCACCATGCTTCAATTGCCCATGCGCATTCACATCGGTAGCGATCACGCTGGCCTTGATTTCAAGAATGAACTCATCACTCACCTTGTGATGAATGGCCACGACGTCACCGATCACGGCCCCTATGAATATGACGCACTCGATGATTACCCAGACTTCTGTATTCCCTGCGCCGAAGCTGTCTCAAAGGATGCGACCTCTATGGGAATCGTCCTAGGGGGTTCTGGCAATGGCGAGCAGATGGCTGCTAACAAGGTCAAAGGAATTCGCGCAGCACTTGTCTGGAGTATTGAGACAGCAAAGCTTGCTCGCGAGCATAACAATGCCAATGTCATCGCAGTCGGTGGTCGCATGCATGAATCAGATTTTGTAAAGCAACTGATTGACACATTTATTGCAACTCCATTTCCAGGAGATGAGCGCCATGTAAGGCGCATTGAAAAAGTTGGAAATTACGAAGTAACCGGTGATCTCTAGGCTTTGAAATACTTCAGGTCATTGACCTGGTGATCTTTTGTTATTCCCTGTCCTTCAAATCTCGTTACTGGCCGCCACTGCGGGCGCTCAACAAGGCCTCCAGTAAAGAGTGGGGATGCTGCAAATACTTCTTGGATGTATTGGGCGTAGGGAACCCAATCGGTGGCAATATGAAAGAAGCCCCCATCTTTAATCTTTGAATGGATGAGCTGTAAGAAGTCTTGGTTGATGATGCGACGCTTGTTGTGGCGCTTTTTCGGCCACGGATCAGGAAAGAATAGGTGAACACCATCTACTGAAGTATCAGGAATCATTGTCTGCAAGATTGGATGAATATCGCCTTCGATAATGCGGATATTAGATAGCCCAAGTTCTTCAATGCGAGCCATCAGCTTTCCAATTCCTGGCTTATGAACTTCTACTGCAAGAAATCCCGTATCGGGGAAATCTCTTCCAATGAGCGCAGTTGCCTCCCCCATGCCAAAGCCAATCTCAAGAATGACTTCCTTTGAATCGGGAAAGAGAACTCCTGGATTGACAGGGGTGAGGGAGTAATCAATTCCATATATCCCCCAATACTTATCGAGGGCGCTCTGCTGGGGAGCTGTGATCCGCGTTCCGCGTATGCGATAGCTGCGAATCGTGGGTTGTTCCATTCCACAATCCTAACTTGTGACGGATGCGCGAGTTGGTGGTTGGATAAGGCGTTCATTAACCCTAAGGAGTACCCGTGCCAGGCACAAATATCAAGCAGGTTGAAGCAGCAGAGCGTTCAGCGCTCATCAAGGTCTCTCATTACTCAATCGACCTCGATCTCACAACCGGTGCAGAGAACTTTCGCGTCAAGACTGTTATTCACTTCGCAGGTCTTAAGCCAGGTGCAACCACATACATCGACTGCGTTGGCAGCAAGGTCATCAGCGCAAAGCTCAATGGCACAGATTTTGATCCTAAATTTGATGGGGAAACAATTTATCTTCCTGCAATTGCTGCAGAGAATGTTCTTGAAATCGAGCACGATGGCATCTACTCAAACTCAGGTGAAGGACTTCACCGCTTCGTAGACCCAGCTGATAATGAGGTCTATCTCTATACACAGTTTGAAACAGGCGATGCTCGCCGTATGTATGCATGCTTTGATCAACCTGATCAGAAGGCAACTTTCACAATTAGCACCATTACACCTAAGCATTGGGAAGTTATCTCTAACTACGGCGTTGAATCCACCAAAGAGCTCGATGGCGATCGCAAGTTCACGCAGTTTGCTAAGTCACAAGTTATTGCCACCTATGTCACCGCAATCGTTGCTGGCGCCTACACATCAGTCCATGATGAATACAAAGGTGAGAAGACAATTCCCCTTGGCATCTATGCACGTAAATCATTCTTTAAGCATGTCGATGCAGAGAACATCTTTGAAGTAACCAAGCAGGGCTTTGCCTACTTCGAAAAAACCTTCGGACTTGCATACCCATTCGGTAAGTACGACCAGATTGCAGTTGCTGAATACAACTGGGGTGCGATGGAGAACGTCGGCTGTGTGACTTTCCACGAAGATGTCTTGATCTTCCGTTCTAAGGTCACAGAGCGCAACTACGTCAGCCGTGCAACGACTATCCACCACGAGATGGCGCATATGTGGTTTGGTGACTTGGTCACCATGAAGTGGTGGGAAGACCTATGGCTCAACGAGTCATTCGCTGAATGGGCTTCATACCAATCAGTCTCAGAATCAACGAAATACACACATGCCTGGACTGAGTTCAACTCACTCCGTAAGAACTGGGCTTATCGCGTAGATCAGTTAACGACTACTCACCCGATTGCAACTGAGATGGAAGATCTCGATGCAGTGCGCACCAACTTTGATGGAATCTCTTATGCAAAGGGTGCATCTGTCTTGCAGCAGCTCGTTGCACACGTTGGCCGCGATAACTTCATCAAGGGTCTTCGCCTCTACTTTGCTAAGCACCAATACGGCAATACAACTCTAATAGATCTCATCGATCAGTTAGAGGCAGCATCAGGTCGCGACTTAACTCCTTGGGTCTCCACATGGCTTCGCACAGCAGGTGTGAACACACTCAGCCCTGTTATCGAGATCAGCGGCGATACATACAAGTCAATCTCTATTAAGCAGATTGCACCTGCAATGCCTGTGGGTTCAAAGGAACTTCGCCCACACCGTCTTCATGTAGGGCTTTTTGATATCAAGAGTGACAAACTCACTCGCCGCACAAGCGTTGAACTCGATGTTGCAGGAGCTCTTACTGAAGTCACAGCACTTGCTGGTGAAAAGCTTGCAGACCTCGTTCTTATCAACGATAAAGATCAGACCTATGCAAAGCTGCGCTTTGATGATCGCTCCATTGCAACAATGAAGAGCCATCTTGGAACTCTCGATGACTCACTTGCTCGCGGCCTCATCTGGGCATCTCTCTGGGATTCATGCCGTGATGGAGAGCTATCTACTTCTGACTATGTTGCAATCGCACTGAACGCACTAAAGACAGAGTCTGACATCTCAATCGTTGCAGCCACCTATATTCAATTTGAGACTGCAATTTGGGCATATGCAGATCCTGCTAAGCGCGATGGACTTCGCACACAGGTTGCTGATGCAACTGCTGCGATGTTGGCTGCGGCTGCTCCAGGCAGTGATCACCAGATGCAATTTGCTAAGGCATTTGCAAATAATGCAATCACGCCTGCTCACATGGAAAAGCTCAAGGCAATTCTTGATGGTTCAGAGAATGGGCTTCTCATTGATGCTGAAATCCGCTGGTATATCTTCATCTGCGGCGTTAAGCGCGGTGTATTTGGCCCTGCTGAAATCGAAGCAGAGTCAGCAAAAGATAAGACAGCTCACGGTAAGCAATACACGGCTTACTCCTATGCAGCCCTTCCCACACAGGACGCTAAAGCGAAGGCCTTTGCATCCATCACAACCGATAACTTATCCAACACAATCCACTCCTATATGTGCCGTGGATTTAACGAGAATATCCATCACGAACTACTTGCTGGATTTGTCGATCAATACTTCGATGCAATCTTGAAGGTCTGGGAGACAAAGGGAT
>WLJF01000098.1 GCA_009701945.1 Actinomycetota bacterium | reverse complement strand
ATAAATTCTGGTTTTGCACCAGTTAATTCAAGTGCCATGGAGTTGACTGTGAAGTCACGCCGTGAGAGATCACCTTCAATGGTGTCACCGAATTCAACATCAGGGTTACGAGACTCTTCTTCATACTTTTCGGTGCGATATGTTGTTACCTCAACAGTTGTGTCACCGCGTTTACCTGCAACAGTTCCAAAGAGAATTCCTGTATCCCAGGTGTTATCTGCCCACGAGTTAAGAATCTTCTTTGTTTGATGCGGATGCGCATCTGTTGTGAAATCTAAATCATTTCCAAGTCGACCAAGAATTGCATCGCGCACGGGTCCACCAACGAGAGCGAGGCGAAATCCCTCTCTCTTAAATTCTGCAGCGAGTGAGCTGGCAAGGGGAGCGCGTTCGATCAGGGAGCGAATAGCTAATTCGCCCGCTGCTCCTAAATTAACCTTCTCAGCGCTCACAATAGGTAAGGGTAGTCGCGTACGATTACTCCATGACCCCGGCACCTGGTGCGGGCAGCGAAGGTACGAAAAAGAAACGCAGGCGTAAACGCCCAGCTAATCGCTCTCCGCAATCTCAAGATTTAGCGAGCTCTTCCAACTCTGCTTCACAGACCCCAAAACCTGCACCGAAAAGTTCCAAGTCAAAGGCGCCCTATGCCAAGCGGGTGGATGAAGTCAGCGCAGGCGGACTCGTCGTCGACACAACTGGAAAACTTGGATTACTCATTGGCCGTCGCGATCAGAAAGATGCATCAGGCAAAAGAATTCTCTGGTCACTACCAAAGGGACATATCGAAGAGGGTGAATCACCAGAGCAAGCAGCTCTTCGCGAAGTGCAGGAAGAGACCGGTATTGAATCCATCATTGAGAAATCACTCGGTGTTATCGATTTCTGGTTTATGGCCGGTGGCAAGAGAATTCATAAAACTGTTCACCATTACCTCTTCCGTGAAAGTGGAGGATTGCTTGCACCACAAGAGACTGAAGTCGATGAGGTTGCATGGTTTCCTCTTGCAGAGATTGTTGAACGTCTTGCCTATCCCGATGAGAAGAAGTTGATTGCGCGCACCAATGCATCACAAGAGTTGAGCGCAATATGAGAAAGATCCTGGTTGCACTCTTTACTCTCTCATTCTTAGCAATGCCGAGTGCCCAGGCAGAGACACCTGTTATTCGTATTGTTGATAAGCCACATACAAATTTTGATGGGACTTTTCGTAATAATGAATTGGCTGCATCACTCTTGCCTAATGGCAAACTTGGCAAGTTAATTTTTGGTCAGGCATCAACTAAACGCACATTCGTCATTGATGCAGCCCTCATCTCTGAGATTGAGAATATGGCAGATGGTTACACCTTTGGCGGCAAAGAAGATGCTGCGGGTGCACAAACTGCAAATAACTGGCTCTTTCGTTTAAAGAATGTCGTTGCATATAACAACGTTGTGGCGCTGCCGTATGGAAACCCAGATGAGAAGTTAGTTAAATCTCTCGCGCCTAGTGAACTTAAGTTTTATTCAAGCTATGCGCAGCTGAAATTGGAGAAGATTCTTAAGCGCACCGTGAGCGCTCAAAATGGCTGGGGCGCAGGTACATCACGCCTTGGAAATGAATTTATCTATAGCTATACAAAAAATCGCCGCATGCTTACTGGTCTCTCAACAATTATCAGTTCAGATGAGATCTTCAAGGCTCGTGCTCGTCTGGCAATTGTGATGAACCCACTTCTGACTCGTGAAGATCGCACCTACTTTAATTACAACCTCACAACTGCAGTTGAGAAATTATCTGATCGCCTGAAAGTGATTCCTGGTCGTTACCAAATCACTTCAAAGAGTGCAAAGCTTCCAATTACCTTAGTAAATAACTTTGATACCGCATCCGTTGTTAGCGTCTCACTCATTCCAATGAATTCACGTATGCAGGTTGAGAACATCAATAACATCACCATCGCCGCCAAATCTCGCCAGCAGATTCTCGTGCCGGTCGATGTGATTGCGCCAGGATCCACTCTTGTTCTTGCTCAGTTAATGAATTCAAAGGGGCAGCTTGTTGGTCAAGTCTCTAAGTTAAATCTGACAGCCACGATTATTGATTCGCGTGTTGCGTGGTTTACAACAGGTGCTGCAGTTCTACTCTTCTTAGGTGCTGTAACTCAATCTGTGCGGCGTGTAAGGAGGTCTCGTAAATGAAAAACAATGAGCTCTTCCGCGCATCAGGCATTATGGCCATCGGCACCATTCTCTCTCGCATCACTGGTTTTATTCGCGCACTTCTTGCAGTTGCAGTACTTGGAACCGCGCTCCTTGCAGATACCTACAACGTGGCAAACACAATGCCAAATATTTTATATAACCTGCTTGTTGGTGGCGCACTCACTGCAATCTTTGTTCCGCAACTCGTTCGCTCATTTTCAGATGAAGATGGCGGACATGCATTTGCATCGCGCTTAGTAACAACAATTTCAGGAATTCTTCTTGCACTTGTTGTCATTGGTGTGATCTTCGCACCCGCTCTCGTGCGCCTCTATGCACCAGAGTTTTCAACGCCAGGTTTTGAAACTGAGCGACACATAGCCGTGGCCTTTACTCGTTACTGCCTGCCTCAGATCTTCTTCCTCGGCCTCTTCACAATGTTGGGCCAAGTTGCCAATGCACGAGGCTCATTTGCGCCCCTTATGTGGGCACCGATTGCTAACAATCTAGTTGTCATTGTCGTCTTTGCAGCAATTCTTGCAGTCCAGAATGCAATCACCATTGATTCCATCACCGATTTTCAGGTGCAGTTACTGGGCTGGGGAACAACCCTCGGTGTTGTCATTCAAGCCCTGATCTTGATTCCTGTTGTGAAGAGATCTGGAATTCACCTGCGCCCGATGCTGGGAGTTAAAGGCCTTGGTAAATCATTTGGTTTAGCTGGGTGGACTCTTGTCTATGTGCTTATTTCACAGCTTGGTTACTTAGTAACTGTCAATGTGGCAACAAGTGCTGCTGTGCGCAGTGCACAAGCAGGAATTACAACGGGTGTGGGTTTCACTCCTTACACAAGCGCTTACTACATCATGCTCTTGCCGTATTCAATTGTGACTATCTCAATTGTGACAGCGCTGCTGCCACATCTATCAAAACTAGCAATTGCAAAAAATGTTGAAGAGGTGCGCAAGCAATTGATTCGCGCCATTCGCATGGTTGGTGTTGTTACTGTGCCGAGCGCAGTTGCGCTGCTTCTCTTTGGTCCATTAATGACAGAAGTTCTCTATATGGGAATTAGCCTTGAAGACTCTCGCTACATTGGTTTTGTTTTATCAGCTCTGAGCCTTGGTCTTGTTGCGTTTTCCATCAACCTCATTCTTATCCGTGGCTTTAACGCCTTTGAAGATACAAAGACGCAAGTGACATCTATCGTCATTATCAATGTGATCTCTGTGGGACTTTCTTATCTTTTCCTTGCAACTCTCGATAGCAATTGGGTAACAGTTGGTTTAGGTATTGCATTCTCTGTTAGCTATATCGTCGGTCTCTTTATTACGATCTCACTTTTAAAGAAGCATGTGGGTAAGTTGCAGGTCAATGAATTTGCATCACAGCATGGTCGACTCTTGGTGGCAGCACTCATGGGAATGCTTCCCTTCTTTGCACTTACTCAGTACTACGGCTGGGCATATGAAGAGACAACACTGACTATTCGCGGCCTTCGACTCATCCTTGTGCTCGGTGGAAGTGGTGTGGCTTACTTGCTTTGCGCAAAGCTTTTCAAGGT
>WLJF01000097.1 GCA_009701945.1 Actinomycetota bacterium | reverse complement strand
TTGCACTCGCCGTCATACTCGATGCAACTATTGTTCGCGCCCTTCTGGTGCCTGCACTCATGCGCCTCTTTGGTGAGCGCAATTGGTGGGCACCTAAATGGATGCAGCGATTTACGATTACTCACTAGTTTCCTTTAAACTCATCGCATGGATCTCATCGCTTCCCTGCAATGCGCCGATCAGCCAGGCATCGTTCACGCGATGACCACTGCCGTCCTTAATTGCGGCGGCAACATCATTGAGAACCAGCAGTTCACTGACACTACGACCAACACCTTTGTCATGCGCACTCGATTTGAAACAACTCAAGGGCTCGATGAGGCACAGAAGAGCCTGCATGATGGCCTTGGTAAATTCTCACCTGCACTGCAAATTCGCCCAACTGCTCAGAAGCCTCGTGCACTCGTCTTGGTTACTAAAGAGAGCCACTGCCTTCGCGATTTAATGTATTTGCTTGAACTCGGCGAGCTACCTATTGAAATCCCACTTGTTATCTCAAATCGCGAAGAGCTGAAAGCACTTGTTGAATCTCATGGAATTCCATTCCTTTATCTCCCAGTGACAGCTGCCAATAAAGCTGACCAAGAGAAAGTGATGCTCGCAAAGATCGCAGAGCTCAAAATTGATTTTGTTGTCCTTGCTCGATATATGCAGATTCTTTCTTCCACATTTACTGCAGCAATGCCTGGGAAGATCATTAATATCCACCACTCATTCTTGCCAGGGTTTAAAGGTGCTAAGCCTTATCACCAAGCACATGAGCGTGGTGTGAAGATCATTGGCGCAACTGCTCACTTCGTCACCGCTGACTTGGATGAAGGCCCAATCATTGAACAAGATGTTGCTCATGTGAATCACTCAGCAACACCAGAGGAAATGATTGCTCTTGGTCGTGATATCGAGCGACGTGTTCTAGCGCGCGCTGTGAAGCTCTATGCCGAAGACCGAATCTTTATCGTCGGTCATCGCACAGTTGTATTTGCCTGATTTTCACAATCAATATCGGGTGTATATAAGGCAGCACTCTTCTCAGGGACCTTTGTTAGATTATTGATTAACATCGGTTGGATTGTGTAGCTAATCCGCTTCTTCGGAGTGATTCTAATTTTTAGTATTCCCGTACTTCTGTTCTCCATCTTTGATGAGTAAAAGATGAAATTGCCCATGGAGTAAGCAGTGAGCTTATTATTCTCAAGAATCACAGGCTGCAAGGTGTGGGTATGGCTTCCTAGAATGATGTCAGCTCCTAGTGCGCTCCATTTCTTTGCACTGGAACGTTCTGAAGGACGTGGGCAGAAAGATCCTTCTTCTCCCCAATGGGTCAAGATAATGACAACATCGCTTGAAGCTCGTAGTTGAGTGATTGCCTGCTCCGTGGATATGTTGTCATAACCGTTAGTAGTTCCTGCCTTATCGCGTGTGGCGATGGATTCAGGGCCACCATTGACCTTTGCAATTCCAAGGATGCCAATTCGCATCCCTTTAATTGTGTAAATCTGTCCTTCATAGGCAGCGCTACTGTTTAATCCGCCTCCAACATAATCCATACCAGTTCTATCAAGATTCTTGAGAGTATCTTCAAATCCTTTGAGTCCATAGTCATAGCTATGGTTGTTGGCAATATTTGCAAGGTTTAGACCAACGCTCTTAAGTGATTTCAAGAAGGTGCTACTTGTCTTGAAGTTGTATTCCTTTTCTTCTTTCACATCATGGTTAGTAACTGCGGTCTCAAGGTTGAAGATATTGAGATCGCCTTCTCTAAAATATTGCTTCAGTGCTGGAATCGCTCTGCGATTAATGGCACTTTCACCATGAACATCACCGACTACATTAATGACAACATCTTTACTCTTAACGCTCTTTGCTGCATGTGATGAAGGCTCTATCGCGACAATTGCAAAGGTTGTGACTACGCACACAACAATTGCAACGCGTAATTTCATAATGCAATCCTAGGTGAGTGTCCCCGGCGGGAGTTGAACCTGCGACCTACCGCTTAGGAGGCGGTTGCTCTATCCACTGAGCTACGGGGACGTGGGCACTTCAACAGCGAAGTTACTTGGCAAAGGTTATCGGTACAGATAGCCTTCCCTTAGCGCGCTTATTTCAAGCGCGTATAACTAAGAATGAAAGGCCACCCATGAAAGCGCTCGTTATCGGCGCAGGCGGAGTTGGCAGTGCAATCGCAAATATCGCATCACGTAGACCATTTATTACTTCAATGGTCATTGCAGATCGCAGTCTGTCACGCGCTCAAGCAGCCGTAACAAAGGTAAATGACCCACGATTCTCTGCGGAGGAGGTGGATGCCTCTGATGTGAACGATATTCGCGCTCTCATTCAAAAAGCTGCTCCCGATATTGTCGTGAACGCGGTAGATCCGCGTTTTGTAATGCCTATCTTTTTGGCATGCGAAGAAGAAAAAGTTAATTACATGGATATGGCGATGTCACTATCAAAGCCACATCCAACAGATCCAATGAATAAACCTGGAGTTAAGTTAGGTGATGAGCAATTTGCTCGCACAGATGCTTGGAACAAAAACGGTAACTACGCCGTCGTTGGCATGGGTATCGAACCGGGTATGAGTGATGTCTTTGCTCGTTATGCCGAAGATGAACTCTTCTCACGAATTGATTACTTAGCTGTCATGGATGGTTCAAATCTCACCGTTGATGGTTTTGACTTCGCGCCATCGTTTTCTATCTGGACAACGATTGAAGAATGTCTGAATCCACCTTTAATCTGGGAAGCAGATCGCGGTTGGTATACAACAGAACCATTTAGCGAACTTGAGGTATTTGATTTCCCAGAAGGTATTGGGCCAGTTGAATGCGTCAACGTTGAACATGAAGAAGCAGTATTGATTCCCATGAAGGTGAAGGCGAAAGAAGTTCGCTTTAAATATGGGCTTGGCGCTCAATTTATTGAGACTCTCAAAACTATTCACACATTAGGAATGGATAAGAAGGAGAAGGTAAAGGTAGGTAATGTCGAGATTTCTCCACGTGACTTACTTGCATCAATCCTGCCGGATCCTGCAACGCTAGGCAGCAAAATGCATGGAAAAACATGCGCTGGAACCTTAGTTAAAGGTCTAGGTAAGGATGGAAAGCCAAAGTCTGTCTATATCTATAACGTTGTTGATAATGAATGGTCGATGAAGAACTATGGCAATCAAGCAGTTGTATGGCAGACAGCTATCAACCCACTGATTGCTATGGAGCTCATTGCAAATGGTGCATGGAAGCCAACAGGAATATCTGGCCCTGAATGGTTCCCAGCACAACCCTTCCTTGATTTAATCACCGAGTACGGATCTTCATGGCACATCCGCGAAGAAGATCCAAAGGGGATCGCTATCTAAATGGCACACGAGTTCGATGTCGTCGTAATCGGATCAGGTTTTGGTGGTTCGGTTGCGGCGCTTCGACTGCGTGAAAAGGGTTACACAGTTGCAGTACTTGAAGCAGGTCGACGCTTTGAAGATAAAGATTTTCCTAAGACTTCATGGCGTCTGCGAAAGTTTCTTTTCGCTCCCGCTCTAGGTCTCTATGGAATTCAAAGAATTCACGCACTCCCCGACGTTTTAATTCTTTGCGGTGCAGGCGTTGGCGGTGGATCTCTTGTCTATGCAAATACCTTGTATCAGCCGGGAGATAAGTACTTTGATGATCCACAGTGGAAATCAATCACTGATTGGAAATCAGAACTCACCCCCTTCTATGAGTTAGCTCGCCGTATGTTGGGTGTTGAAATCAACCCATACTTCTCCCCCAGTGATCAAGCGATGAAAGATGT
>WLJF01000096.1 GCA_009701945.1 Actinomycetota bacterium | reverse complement strand
GACCACGCCATATTGTCGCGAAGGTAATCAAAACCAAATTCATTATTTGTGCCGTATGTAATATCTGACATATATGCAGCGCGACGCTCTGCAGGAGTCATGCTGTTGAGAATGACGCCAACGCTTAAACCAAGGAAGCGATGGATACGACCCATCCATTCACTATCGCGCTCAGCAAGGTAGTCATTGACTGTCACGACATGAACGCCACGACCTGCAAGAGCATTCAAATATGAGGGAAGGGTTGCAACGAGAGTCTTACCTTCACCGGTACGCATTTCAGCGATATTTCCGCTGTGAAGAGCTGCGCCACCCATCAACTGAACATCGTAATGACGCTGACCTAAGGTGCGCTTTGCAGCTTCACGGACAACGGCGAATGCCTCAGGCATAAGGTCATCGAGTGTTTCACCTTGCGTAAAGCGTGATTTAAATTCTTGAGTCTTTGCGCGAAGCTGATCGTCAGAAAGTGGAGTAATGGAAGCTTCAAGAGCATTGACCTTGTCGACGATCTTGCTTAAGTCGCGAAGGATCTTGCCTTCGCCAGCTCGCATGATTCGATCGAGAATTGAAGCCATCGGTCTACCTTCCAGTTGCTGTACTACAGGGCGCTAAATCAACCCCCTTATCGTAGGGGTTCTGCAACGCAGGCAGTTACGGCAGCTGCCACCTCAATCCCTAAATCACGCATGGCTCGCGCAGCTTCATCCAGAGTTGCCCCTGTTGTGACGAGGTCGTCAATCAAAAAAGCCTTTCCACTGAGATATCTCTGCCCTTTCAGTGCTCCCTCTAAGTTTTTGATTCTCGCTCGCGCATCCAGAGCTGATTGATCCCGAACTTTTCGAATATGTATGAGATTTTCATAGGTGGGCATTCCAGTACTTGCAGTGAGTTGTTTTGAAAGCTCGAGCATGAATTGTCTTCCTCGTAATCGCGCAGCGCTATACCTCGATGGGATCGGAATCAGTATTCCCATTCCATGCTCTTTCACGCAATGCAAGAGTGATTTTTTCAGTGCATCAAGGATCAACTCATCAGCTTGCTCCAAGCTATTTTCTTTCGCAGCAAGAAGTACTTTCCCAGCAATTGGAGAATATTGAATCGATGAATAGATTGGAAATGAGGGACTGCTTTTTGAGTAACGCGTGAATATGTGTGGGTGCCAATTACGGCGACAGACCGAACATATTGAAAGACCCAATGTTCGACATCCCAAACAACGAACTGGAAAAATCAGTTCTTGAAGTGCTTGGATGCTTCTCACTCGCGCATTGTGAATGAGTGGCTAGATTTATTTAGAGGTAAAAATTCTCTTCGTGGAAATCTTTTGGAGCAACTTTTATTGGTCTGCCTTCAATCGACTCTCCCGCCTTACGAGGGAGTGTCAGTACAAAATGAGCTCCAAGTCCTGGTCGACCCCATGCATCAAGTTCTCCGTTGTGAAGTCGGGCATCCTCAAGTGCAATAGATAGACCAAGGCCAGTTCCTCCACGCACGCGAGCACGAGAAGGATCTGCGCGCCAGAAACGGTCAAACACTCGGATGAGGGCAGATTCATCCAGCCCTGAACCAAAGTCTCGGACGCCAATACCAACATCACTCTCAGTCGAAACGATGGTGACAATTACCTGCTTACCATCTGCGTGATCGAGGGCATTTGATAAGAGGTTGCGCATAATGCGCTCAACGCGCCTGATATCAGCTTGAATATTGACCTTAGATAATTCGGAATCAATTCTGATTCCTGATTCTGTATCGATATCTCCTAATTCAAAGTCCTTCACGCATTTTTGCACCAGTGCTACAACATCAAAGTCAACCGGTTCCAGTACTGCAACCTCTGCATCAAAACGACTGACCTCGAGAAGGTCTTCAAGGAGTCGTTCAAAGCGATCGATTTGGGCTGCCAAGAGTTCAGAACTTCGTGCGACCAATGGATCGAATGAGGTGCGCTGGTTATAGATAACTTCAGATGCCATTCGAAGAGTTGTCAGTGGTGTGCGAAGCTCGTGGGATACATCTGAAACGAATCGTTGTTGAACACGAGAAAGGTTTTCAAGGCGGGAGATCTGCTGCTCGATAGATTGCGCCATCTCATTGTAAGAAGTGGCAAGAGTAGCCATCTCATCCTTGGATTCAACTTTCATGCGCTGGCTGAAATCACCCAATGTGAATTGTGTTGCAATGCGTGCTGCATCACGCACGGGTCGAACCACTTGACGAACTACGAGCCATGTAATCAGGGCGATAAGAAAAATCAAACCAAATCCCGTGAAGACAAGGGAGTTTCTAATAAGAGTCAGGGTTTCTGCCTGATTTTCCAGCGAGAAGACAATATACATTTCATACTGCCCACCAGATGGAATACTTATTCTCTTTCCCACAATTAGGACTTCTCGAGAGATGCCTGATTTCTCTTCGGCTTGAGCATATTCATTTTCAATCTTTGCGCCTGAGACCACTCTTTTTCGAAAATCTGCAGGAATAGAAGAACTCTTGATGCGCGAGGATTTCATCTCATAAGAAACCTTCGTATTTGTATTCGAAGCAACCTTAAGGAAAATGATCTCTCTACGTGCTTCCTTCACAACTTGAGTTGTCGCGTTAACAACAATGTCAGCAAGGAGCTTCTTTCGTTCTTCCACAGTTGAATTTCTTGAAATCGCTAACTTATATTCAGCATCAAAGAAGGTGAATTTAGATTCTGAGAGCGCAGAGTTGAAGGCAGCTGAGCGAAGACCGTCCGAGAGGCGAGAATTGAGAGCAGAACCAACTAGTGAGATAACACCGAGTGAGAGTAGAACCGTCGAGAGAATAACTTTGGTTGCAAGTGATTGCGATAGTGCTCGACGAATGCCCAACATGGAGAGTAAGCCCCTTACGCTGGGCCGCCCGCCTTATAGCCAACACCGCGCACTGTCATAACGATTTCAGGATGTTCAGGGTCGTGCTCAATCTTGGAACGAAGTCGCTGTACGTGCACATTCACTAAACGAGTATCGGTGCTGTGGCGATAGCCCCAGACTTCGCTTAAAAGTGCATCACGTGTGAAGACTCGTCCTGGATCTTTAGCAAGTGCAACTAAAAGATCGAACTCAAGTCGTGTGAGCTGAATAGATGTGGCGCCACGATGGACTTCATGGGCAGTCACATCGATAGTCAGATCTCCGATTGTCAGTAATCCTGTGACATCGGCATTGGTGCGACGAAGGCGTGTGCGAATTCGAGCTATGAGCTCTGCCTTATCGCGAAAGGGCTTTTGCATGTAATCATCTGCGCCAGCTTCAAGGCCGCGGACAATGTCCTGTGTTTCACCTTTAGCGCTGAGCATGACAATCGGAACCATAGATTCTTGTCTAATTAATCTGCAGACCTCAATGCCATCAATTCCAGGCAACATCACATCGAGTAAGACGAGGTCTGGAGGATTATTTCTAAATACCTCCAGCGCCTCATCTCCTCGACTGACAAGATCTACATCGAAGCCTGAACTTGTGAGAACAATTCCAAGCATTTCTGCAAGGTCTTGATCGTCATCGACGACCATAACCAGAGTCATTTATGAACCGTGCTCCCAAGAGTTGAGGTACATATCTTGCGCAGGTGTAAGTGTGTCGATGTGACCACCCATTGACTTGAGCTTCAGTGAGGCAACTTCCTTATCAATGTATGTAGGAACTTCGTGAACGCCTGCAGGAAGATTCTTTGCTTCCTTGACGAGGTATTCGGCTGTAAGTGCCTGATCAGAGAATGACATATCCATTACTGATGCTGGGTGACCTTCTGCAGCACCTAGGTTTACAAGGCG
>WLJF01000095.1 GCA_009701945.1 Actinomycetota bacterium | reverse complement strand
TCATTAAGTCCTCGAGTAATAAGCATCGCCTGTGTATTTTCACCAAAGCCCATACCAATGGAGATTCCCACTGCAAGCGCAATCACGCTCTTAATTGAACCTGCGAGTTCACAGCCCATCAGATCGATAGATGTGTAAACGCGGTAGTAAGGAGTGCGGAATACATCACGAACAAACTCTGCAAGTTCTAAAGTCGATGCTGCAGCCACAGCTCCAGCAGGTTGGCGAAGCACGAGCTCATCAGCCAAGTTGGGCCCTGTAATAATGGCAATCTTGTGAGGTCCAAGAACATCTGTAATGACCTCTGTCATGCGCATCTGAGAGCTGATTTCAATACCTTTGAGAGTACTAACTATCGTGCAATCGCTACTGAAATTACCCTTCCACTCTTGCAAAGTGGTGCGTAATTGTTGAGCAGGAATTGCCAGAACATAAATATCAGTGAATTCAAAGGCCGATGCGAGATCTGTTGTTGCGGCAATTGCAGATGGAAGAATATGAGCGCCGAGATACTTGGTATTTGTGTGCGATGAGTTGATCTCATCAATAACCTGCTGGCTTCTACCCCACAAGAGAACATCATTGCCGGCATCGCTTAAGACCTGCGCCATGGTGGAACCCCATGCGCCTGCTCCGAATACCGTTACTTTGCTCATGCTCTCTTCTTTTTGAAGTTTCCTGTGCGCGGCAGATCTGATGTGTGAGGGTCAAAGATTACTTCAGGTCGCTTCTGCCCACGAATTTCTTCTAATAAATCTGTAATGGCCCGCATGATTGCAGCAGTTGCTTCGATCAGCGCTTGTGGGTCCTCGCTCTTGCCATACCACTTCGATAAATCCACAGGCTTTCCTGCTCGAATGATGATCGTCTTTCGAGGAAAGAGATTGAGCTTGGTTGTGTAATTGGGAACCACGAGTTGTGATCCCCATTGAGCTATAGGAATAACAGGGGTATTGGTCAAGAGTGCAAGGCGAGCACATCCAGTCTTTGCAACCATCGGCCACATCTCTGGATCGCGCGTCAGAGTTCCTTCTGGGTAAACACCGAGCATATGACCTTGCTCAAGAATTATCTTTGCATGATCGACAGCCTTCTTTGCCTCCGACGTTTCTCGTTCAACAGGAACTTGTCCGGCAGCAAGAAGTATCTTGCCGATAACAGGAACTTTAAAGACGCCAGATTTTCCTAAATAGCGAGGGGCTCGGCCGTTGCGATAGAGAAAGTGGGTAAAGACAAGAACATCAAGGTATGACATGTGATTGCTGGCCACAATTACTCGCCCCTGCGCTGGAATATTCTGCGCACCCTTCCAATCTCGCTTCATAAAGAGATTGAAGATTGGGATGATGATATTTGCGCAGATTTTGAAGGTGAGATTTGTGCCGAGCGGATACCCTCGAGGCGGTTCGTATCGAACTTTGAACTGCGACATGTATGAAATCCTAGCCATAAAAAAACTGGGGCCGCATGATGTGCGACCCCAGTTCTTAATAAAGAAGTATTAGCGCTTCTTTGCTGCCTTCTTAGCTGGCTTACGCTTTGCAGGAGCCTTCTTAGCTGCCTTCTTCTTAGCAGGAGCTTTCTTAGCTACCTTCTTCTTAGCAGGAGCCTTCTTAGCTGCCTTCTTTGCAGCTGGCTTTGGAGCAGCCTTTACTTCTGGCTTTGGTGCTGGACCGAGCTTACGATCGCCAGCAACAATCTCCTTGAGTGCCTTTGCAGGAAGGAAACGAGCCTTCTTTGAAGCCTTGATCTTGATGGTCTCGCCAGTAAATGGGTTACGTCCCATACGTGCTTTGCGATCGACCTTCTTGAACTTACCGAAATCATTGATCATGACATCGTTTCCAGCTGACATGTTGCGTGTAATTGTGTCAAAAACGATATCTACAGCGTGTGTAGCTTCTTTCTTGCTGCCGTTGAAGTGTGGGGCCAACGCAGCGATAAACTGGGCCTTATTCATTCAATTCCCCTTAAGTTTACGCGTAAATAATTAAGCTTTTGCTTAACTGTGTAAAACTTAAACCTATTTATGGGGTGAGAGCGTTATTGACGCGTGCGTGTCGCAAGTAAATATTTTGCGAAAACTCCACTATTTATGCGTAAAAAACTCTCATTCTTTGCTTGAGACTTTTACACTTTCCACTCACCCCAGCAGAAAAATCAGCGATTTACGCTCACTTTTCTTAGCTTAAATGCGGATAGGAAGTGTTGTTGGCTTATAGGAAGGGCGCTTTGCCTCAAAAGCATCGATGGAATCAGTGTGTTTTAAGGTTAATCCGATGTCATCAAGACCTTCCATCAGACGCCAGCGGGTGTAATCATCGAGTTCAAATGGCACGCTGACTTCGTTATAGGAAACGGTGCGAGTATCAAGATCGACAGTGATTGCTGTGCTTGGAGCAGCCTCAATCGCCTGCCAGATGGCTTCAACAGCTTCCTGAGGCAAGATGACGGTGAGTAAGCCACCCTTGAGTGAATTCCCACGGAAGATATCTGCAAAGCGGCTTGAGATCACTGCCTTAAATCCATAGTTCTGCAGCGCCCACACAGCGTGCTCGCGCGATGAACCAGTACCGAATTCAGGACCTGCAACGAGAACTGTGCCGCCCTTGTATTCATCCTTATTGAGGACGAACTCAGGATCGTTGCGCCATGCTGAGAAGAGACCATCTTCAAAGCCATTACGGGTCACGCGCTTTAAGTAGACAGCAGGAATGATTTGGTCGGTATCGACATTGCTGCGACGAAGAGGAACTCCAGTGCCTGTGTGCTTAATGAATTTTTCCATTGTCATATCCCCCTCTTACAAATCTGCCGGTGATGAGAGTGTGCCGCGGATAGCTGTTGCTGCTGCAACCAGTGGGCTAACCAGGTGAGTACGCCCACCCTTGCCTTGACGGCCTTCGAAGTTTCTATTGGATGTTGATGCAGAACGCTCGCCAACAGCTAGCTGATCTGGGTTCATTCCAAGACACATAGAGCATCCCGCATTACGCCATTCAGCACCGAAATCTAAGAAGACCTTATCCAGGCCTTCCTTCATCGCTTGCTGGCGAACACGCTCTGAACCAGGCACTACCAACATGCGAAGCTTGGGAGCAATCTTCTTTCCTTCAATGACAGATGCTGCAGCACGTAGATCTTCAATACGGCCGTTGGTGCAAGAGCCTAAGAAAACAGTGTCAATAGCTATCTTTTTCAGTGGTGTACCAGCTGTAAGTCCCATGTATTCAAGAGCGCGCTCTGCAGCACCACGCTCCTCTGCATCCTTAATATCTGCAGGATTGGGAACGGATGCATTGAGCGGCAAACCTTGTCCTGGGTTAGTTCCCCATGTAACAAATGGCTCAAGTGTGTTGGCATCAAGAGTGATTTCAACATCAAACTTTGCATCGCTATCGGTAAAGAGCGTCTCCCAATAGCTCTGCGCAGCTGCGAAATCTTCAGGTGCATGAGGCTTTCCTTTAATGTAATCGAAAGTCTTCTGATCAGGTGCGATAAGGCCAGCACGAGCACCAGCTTCGATAGACATATTGCAGACAGTCATGCGGCCTTCCATAGAAAGCTCGCGAATTGCTGAACCGCGATATTCGATGATGTAGCCCTGTCCCCCACCTGTACCGATTTGAGCGATGATGGCAAGGATGATGTCCTTTGCAGTAACGCCTGACTTGAGTGAGCCTTCAACGTTAATTGCCATAGTCTTCGGACGGCGTGATGGAAGAGTCTGCGTTGCAAGTACATGCTCAACTTCAGATGTTCCGATACCGAATGCGATTGCTCCGAATGCACCGTGTGTCGATGTATGTGAATCTCCGCAGACGATTGTCATGCCAGGTTGAGTA
>WLJF01000094.1 GCA_009701945.1 Actinomycetota bacterium | reverse complement strand
TAATAGCAGTACCAGGCATAAGGACTACATCACTTGCCACAGTCGCAGTTGCATCAACCCATGTGCTCAGTGGATCCACAATGGTCACGCCATCGCGCATCAGATCTTCGTTAATGCGATCGCGCAGAAGAGCTGCTGATTCTGCGAGCTGCACGCGGTCGTTGACTCCTAGGATTTCAATGAAATCATCAATCAGAACAGCTGCAATCTTGCCACCGTCATTGCGAAGGATTTCAATGACATCGGTGAGATAGAGCTCGCCCTGTGAATTATCGTTTTTTAGCTTGCCGATAGCGCCAGCTAGTTTGACTGCATCAAATGCATACACACCAGAGTTCACTTCGAGGATGTCACGCTGAATTTCATCAGCATCGCGCTCTTCCACAATGCGAAGAAGGGAGTCATCATCAGCTCGAATAATGCGTCCATACCCTGTTGGATCTGGGTGCTCTGCTGTGAGAACGGATGCTGTAAATCCACCTGCATGATGTTCTGTAAGAAGTTGAGATAGAGATGATCCTGTGAGCATCGGTGTATCGCCAGCGAGTACAAGAATTGTTCCGCTTGCCTTGAGACCATCAAGTGCGAGCTGTGTTGCATGTCCTGTGCCGCCACGCTTTTCTTGAAAGACTGTTGTGACATGTGGTGCTACTTCTGAAAGGTGTGCCTCTACTTGTTCGCGACCTGCTCCAACAACTACGCGCACCTGCTTAGGAGAGAGTGCACTTACTGCGCTGAGAACATGGCCAACAAGTGAGCGACCTGCGATCGAGTGAAGAACCTTGGGTGTGCTCGACTTCATGCGAGTACCTTCTCCAGCAGCGAGAATCACTACTGTTTCAAGGCTCATGTATGCAGTCTACTTGCTCAGGCTGAGATTGAAACGGTGGCTCCGCCACCAGGTATCGATCCTGGACCCTGGGCTTCAAAGGCCCATGTGCTAGCCACTACACAATGGCGGAACCTATATTCTCCCTTATATTCGGTAGTGCTAGCGACCACTAAACTCCATTTACTATGCAGAATAATCGAGATGAAGTAGACCGCCTCATAGCGGCCTGGAAGCGCGAGCGTCCAGATCTTGACCTCTCTCCCCTTGCAGTCCTGAGCCGAATTACCCGCATCGCCCGCCACCTCGATATCGCTCGTCGTGATGCATTCGCAGACCTTGAAAATTGGGGCTTCGATGTTCTTGCAGCTCTACGTCGTGCAGGTGCTCCACATCAACTCTCTCCTGGTCAATTGATGCAAGAGACGATGGTGACTAGCGGAACTATGACCAATCGCCTTGATCGCTTAGAGGAGTTACAACTCATCACTCGCGAGCAAGATCCCGATGATGGTCGAGGCTCACTCGTCACTCTCACAAAATCTGGGATGCGTGCAGTCGATGCTGCGTTGGAAAGTTTGCTTGAAAATGAACGTGAATTACTAGGATCGCTGACTGCTAAAGATCGTGAGCTACTTGCTGATTTGTTGAGCAAACTTGTTACGGAATTTGACGAAAATTAATTAAATAACTTTTGCTCCATGGACAGGTCCATGTGCTCGTGCAACACTTCCCACAACACCACTTGCTGTAAGGGCCACAGCTAAATCAAGTCCTGAATCTTCATCGGCCACCAAGAAGGCAACGGTGGGACCAGAGCCAGAGACAATTGCACCCAGTGCTCCGTAATCTCTTCCTACTTCAAGAACAAGGCTAAGGGCCGGGCGCAGAGAACATGCAGCGTTCTGCAAATCATTGCTGAGGGCGCGACCCACAGCATCGCTATCGGCAGCAAGCAGTGATTGCATCAACGCATCTGAAACTTGTGGGGGTGCGATATCAAGTTCTGCGCGCATGCGATCACACTCTGTATAAACAGCAGGAGTAGATAGACCAACGCTAGAAAGAGCTAATACCCAGTGATATGTGCCGCGTGATAACGCCGCAGTGAGTTGATCTCCACGACCTTGGCCAATCGCAGTACCGCCTGAAATCATGAATGGAACATCACTACCTAACTCTGAACCCAGTGCATGCAGCTCCTCGCGTGACATTTCAAGCTGAAAGAGTGAATCCATAGCAACCAAGGTGCCTGCTGCATCCGCGCTTCCGCCTGCCATTCCCCCTGCAACGGGAATCGATTTCTTGATTTCAATATGGACATCGACATCAAAATCAAACTTCTCACCAATCAGCTGGGCTGCTTTGACTGCAAGGTTTGAGTGATCTTCAGGCACACCGTGTGTGTGCTCACCTGAGACAGTGATTGTGACTCCACTTCCAGGATTGGATTTAGTGACAGTGACATCATCAAATATGGAGATTGCCTGAAATACAGAGACCAGGTTGTGGAATCCATCTGCTTCGCGAGGTCCGACAGAGAGCTGCAAATTAACCTTTGCGGGTACTCGAACCGTTACTGAATTATGAGCCACGTGAAAACTCTACTCTTCTCTGGCAATTGCGCAGAAGGCAGAGATATCAAGTGCTTCTCCGCGAAGTGTGGGATCAATTCCTGCTTTTGTCAGATGTGCTTCTGCCGCGGCAGAGCTGCCATACATTGAAGAAAGTGCCGAGCGCAGCATCTTGCGACGTTGAGCAAAGGCTAAATCGATAATGGCAAATACTTTCTTGCGAAGTTCTTCATCACCTGGTGTTGCACGCCGTGTGAACCCAACAAGCTTTGAATCCACATTAGGTTGTGGCCAGAAGATATTGCGCGATACGGAGCCAGCACCCGTCACATCAGCCCACCAAGCAGCTTTCACGCTAGGGATTCCATACTCTTTTGAATTTGGCTTTGCAGCTAAGCGATCTGCAACTTCTGCCTGCACCATCACAACTCCACTACGAAGGGAAGGCAAGATTTCAAGAAGATGCAGGAATACTGGGACAGAGACGTTATAAGGCAGGTTTGCAATCAAGACAGTGGGCGCCACAGGAAGATCTTTTAAAGTGAGCGCATCTTGATTAATCACAGTCAAAATATCTGCACGCTCTGAATGCTTTGCTGCAGTAATAGGAAGTTGTGTGGCAAGGCGTGAATCAATCTCAACGGCAACAACTGCTTGAGCTACTTCCATCATTGCAAGAGTGAGAGATCCAAGTCCTGGACCAATCTCGAGTGCAACATCTGTTTCTGTCAGTCCTGCCGTGCGAACAATCTTGCGACAGACATTGCCATCATGAACAAAGTTCTGCCCGAGTGATTTTGAAGGTTTGAGATCAAGAGCTTCTGCAAGCTCGCGAATCTCTGCAGCTCCTAGAAGGCTCATGCGAAAGAACCGAAGATACGTTCGGCATTCACAGATAGCGCTGTTGCAAGCTCTGCCACATCTTCATTGCGCTCTGTGGCCATTGCTCTCACGATATTGGCAATCTGTGCTGGAGTATTGAGCGCTCCTCGATGAGGCATCGGTGCCAAGAACGGTGAATCTGTTTCAACCAAGAGTTGGTCATGTGGCACAAGTTTGAGCGCATCACGCAGAGCAGGCGCATTCTTAAATGTCATAGTGCCAGCAAAAGAGAGGATGTATCCGCGATCTATGCAGATCTTTGCCATTTCAACATCACCTGAGAAACAGTGAAAGACAGTCTTCTCAGGAGCTCCCACCTCAAGCAAGATGGAGAGAACATCATCATGAGAATCACGATCGTGAATAACGAGGGCCTTATTGGTGCGCTTAGCTAAATCAATGTGCCATTTAAATGATTCTTGTTGGCGCTTACGTAGTGCAGGTTCTGTGCGGAAGTAATCAAGGCCGGTTTCACCGATTGCGCGCACACGAGGATCTTGTGCAAGTTTTTCAATGATTGCCCAGTCAGCTTCTAAATCAGGAACAACGGGTGCTTCATTGGGGTGG
>WLJF01000093.1 GCA_009701945.1 Actinomycetota bacterium | reverse complement strand
TTGCGATCTGCGTCAACATAAGGGAGATCTTGCTCTGCGTGATCTCATTGCAAAGCGAGTTCCACTCTTTGAATTTGCCATTCGCACAGAGCTTAAAAAGCATGACCTGACAACTGCCGAAGGTCGCGTGAATGCTCTCAATACCGCTGCTCCCTTAGTTGCTGCCATTCGCGATAAATCACTACGTCCTGAATACATTAAATCGTTATCAGGATGGCTTGGAACTGAGACTGAAGTGGTGACAGCAGCGGTTAATACTGCGCTGAAGAAGGTCACTACAAGTGCAGCACCGGTTGAAGTGCCGACTTCAGATACTGCATGGCGTCCTAATCCCAATGAACCTACTTTGATGCTTGAGCGCGAAGTATTAAAGGCAAAGCTACAGATGCCAGGACTTGTCCTTGATTGGAAGACAATTGAGGAGGATGCATTCACTCATCCTGCTTATCGTGAACTTCGCCGCATCATTGATTCATTTGGAACAGAACCTGTTCTTCTTGAAAATGTCAGCGATGAGAGAATGCGTCAGCTCTTCACAGAGCTCTCTGTTGAACCCGTGCGCACAGATGGCGCAGTCTCTGATAAATATGTTGCAAGTATCGTTGCTCGTCTTCGTGAAGTACTTGTCAGTCGCAAGATTGCAGATCTGAAATCGAGTTTGCAGCGCTTAAATCCTGTTGAAAACCAAGAGCAATACAACGGTGCATTTGCTGATTTAGTAGCCCTTGAAACCCAGAAACGTGGGCTTCATGAACTCTCGATTGGTTCGCTCTAACTTCGCGTATTTCTCCCTCATTTTGGCAGGGGTTAGACCCTGCGGTAGAGTTGCGCCCGTTACATTCCCTGATAGCTCAACGGCAGAGCAGTCGACTGTTAATCGACAGGTTCTTGGTTCGAATCCAAGTCAGGGAGCCACAGTTATATCTTCATCTGGCTCACCGAGCGTCTTCATGAGATTCTCAGGTATGGGATTTAACCTCACCACATGAATTCACTTCAAAGTATCTCCCGTAGCGCAGTCACATCATGGCGCTCACAATCTAATGCCCTTCGCATCATGCGCCTCTTCCTTGGCATTACGTGGATATACGCAGGCTGGGATAAGGCAAGTGATCCAGGATTTCTCACACAAGGTGCACCTACTTATATAGGAACGCAATTGGCAGCATTTGCACAGAGCTCACCTATTGGATTTCTGCTCAACCATACGATTGAACACGCGGCGTTAGTCGGTGCCTTCGTTATGGTCTCAGAGTTCGCAATTGGAATTGCAACGCTCTTATCTGTTGCACCCAATAGCGCAGCCTTTGGTGGCTTTGCAATGGCAACGGGCCTCTGGCTCTCCAGTTCTTTCCACACATCCCCTTACTTTTTAGCAAGTGATAGCGCCTACGCAATATTGTGGCTGGCATATCTTCTACTACTGATTGGAAATCGTCGTATGCCATCTTTTAATATCGAACGCCGTGGCGCTATTCGCGCAGGCGTTGTCGCATCAATTGCCGTTCTTGGATCCTTTGCAGGTCGAGCATTTCCCAAGGCAAGTGCTGCATCAACTTCTGCAAAGTCAACATCAAAGGCATCTGGAAAGCAGATTATTAAGTTAGCTGATCTCAAAGTTGGTGCTACATATAACTTCATCCACTCTTCCCAAGGAATTCCTGCAGTTCTCTTTCGCACCAAAACAGGTGTCTTTGCATACTCTGCAATCTGCACCCACCAAGGTTGCACCGTTTCCTATAACGCATCATCAAAGCGTTTGAAATGCCCATGCCATGGCGCAGAGTTTGATCCAGCAAATGGTGCAAAGGCAGTTGCAGGTCCAACACAGACTCCTCTTGCAAAGGTGAAGATCGCTGTGAGCGGAGCTTGGGTCGTAGAAGCGTAAGTATTTCCAAAATCTATAACAGGAAACTCTCAGGAAGTTGGGGCAGGATTACAGGTATGAGAAAAATCAAGGTAAACCTTAAAGTAGTAGCTGCATTTATTGCAGGAGCAGCCCTTGCAGGCTCTATTGCAACTGCTGCAACAACTCCAACAACAGGGACTCTTAAGGCGTGTGCTGACAATCGCACCCAAGCTCTCTTTCTTTCAACGACAGGCACCTGCGCATCAAGTCGCACACTTGTTGAAATAGGTGGCAATGGCATGAACACCAAAGCTATTTCATCCCTTGTGACCCCATCGGTAGTCTCAATCTCAGTGACCGCTTCAAGTGGTAGTGGAACAGGGTCAGGCTCTATCTATAAGAGCAACTCATCATCGAGCTACATCATCACCAACAACCACGTTGTAAACACTTCTGGTGCTGCAGCAACAATTAAGGTTGAACTATCAAATGGCGATCAATACCCAGCAAAGATTGTTGGACAAGATCCCGGTTATGACATTGCAGTCCTTCAAATTCAGATGGGTAACTTGCCAGCTGTGACACTTGGGGACTCAAGCAAGGTCAGCGTTGGAGATCCTGTTCTTGCAATCGGTTCTCCACTAGGACTTGCAAGTACTGTTACAAGCGGAATCGTCTCTGCCCTAAACCGCCCGGTTTCAACCGGAACAGGAGATGCGCAGTCTTATGTCAATGCAATTCAGACAGATGCAGCTATTAACCCTGGTAACTCAGGAGGCGCACTCATAGATGCCCAAGGTCGCATCATTGGAGTGAACTCAGCTATTGCAACTCTTTCCAGCGGATCTGCAAGTGGATCTATTGGATTAGGTTTTTCTATTCCCATCAATGAGGCAAAGCGCGTCATTGATGAAATTATCGCGACCGGAAAATCAACGCGACCAGTTCTTGGCGTCTACTTTGATCCCACATATACGGCAGGTGGGGCAAAGATTTCTCGTCTGAGCGCCAATGAAGGTGCTGAGAAAGCTGGAATTCCAGTGGGAGCAATTATTCGAAGCATCGATGGATTTAAGATTGTTGATACAGATACTGCAATCGTTCGCATCCGTTCCTATAAACCAGGTGCGGTTGTCACGATTGTGGCAGACCTACCGACAGGTGGAAGTAAGACATTTAAAGTCACTTTAGGCTCAGCTCCATCGATCTAACTCTTCCTTAAGAAATATACCCGTTACCTAAAGTTCATAGGTAGCGGGTATCTTTCTTCCATGGCTCTCTTTACTTTGCAGGTTTCTCTTCCTGATCGTCCTGGTTCACTTGGCATGCTCGCATCTGCAATCGGAAGTGCGGGTGCTGATATTCGCGGCGTTCAGGTACTCAAAAGTGAAGGTGGAACAGGTTATGACGAAATTATCGTTGCTGTTCCTGGAACAGATC
Organism: Actinomycetota bacterium; assembly: GCA_009701945.1. Classification (GTDB taxonomy): domain Bacteria; phylum Actinomycetota; class Actinomycetes; order Nanopelagicales; family Nanopelagicaceae; genus Planktophila. Next base: position 634 of record WLJF01000093.1, on the reverse strand, counting down.
CATCTGACTTGGTTGAAATACTTAACTCAATTGGCGGCGTTGAAGTTCTCTCGATTGAGCCAGCTGCCAACTAAAGCTAGTTAATAAGGCTTGCGCTAGCTCCAGCACTCGGTAGTGATGTAAAAAAGCGCGGCTTCTTAAATCCCTTAGCTTCAAATGCTGCTAGAACTGCATCTTTAGTTTTCTGAACATCACTTGCTTTAATCAGTGCGATTGCACTTCCACCAAAGCCGCCACCGACCATACGTGAGCCCATCGCACCTGCAGCAACAGATGCATCCACTGCAACATCAAGCTCAGGGCATGAAACTGCGTAGTCATCACGCAGTGATGCGTGAGATGCGTTAATTAGTTTTCCAAGCGTTGCAAAATCAGAGGCACGAAGTGCTGTGACGGCTTCAAGGACGCGGGCAATTTCAGTTACAGCATGGCGCGCACGGATGAATTCAGTGGCAGTTAACTTCTCACGGTTGGTCTCTAGAACCTCTAGGGTGAGATGACGCATCGATGGAATACTTAATTTACCTGCAACAGATTCACAGGCTGCGCGTCGCTCTGCGTATCCTCCATCGACGAGTGCATGGTGGGCTTGTGTATCAATGATGAGAAGCTCTAAACCAGCGGATGCGACATC
>WLJF01000092.1 GCA_009701945.1 Actinomycetota bacterium | reverse complement strand
GGAGCTAAGGCCCTTCGTCGAGATATCGCTCAGTAGGCGCATCACATGACACTTTCCCACGTAAAAATTGTTGGATCAGGCTTAATCGGCACCTCGATCGGACTCGGTTTAGCTCTCAAAGGCGTAGGCGTCACCATGAGTGATTCAGATTCGCGTGCTGCAGGGTTGGCCCAAGATCTGATTAAGAGCCCATCTTCTGCCCCCATCGACCTGGTTATCTTCGCAACCCCGATAGGAGCCCTGAATTCTGTCCTTGATTCAGAATTTCTAGCCAATCCAAAGGCTGGATTTATAGATATTGGCTCTGTTAAGTCTAAAGTTAAGGTTGAGGTATCAACATCGAACCTTGATTCGAAGCGATTCCTCCCAACCCATCCAATGGCAGGACGTGAAGTCGGAGGAGCTGAGTCCGCTCGAGCCGATCTCTTCCAGGGCCGTCCTTGGATTATCGATGCCCAAGGCGTCGATGCAGATGTCGTTGCATCAGGGGTTGAACTCATTGAGCTCTTAGGAGCCCATCAGATAGATCTCGATTCAGCCTCTCATGACAAGGCGGTTGCTCTAGTTTCACATCTGCCGCAGCTGGTGGCATCACTTCTTGCCAAGCAACTCAGTGGGGCAGAGGAGGGTTGGCTGGATTTAGCGGGAGCCGGGCTTCGAGATACGACACGTATTGCAGGTTCTGACTCCAAGCTGTGGAGAGAAATCATCACAGCAAATAGCAAGGCTTTGAGCCCACTATTGAAATCTCTTCAGGGGGATCTCACCGCGCTGATTGCGTCTCTGGATGATGAAGCAGCAGTGAGCGATTTTATCGAAGCTGGTCAGAAGGGGCGCGCACGTATTCCCGGTAAGCACGGTGGTAAAGCACGTGAATACACCTACCTTCCTATCGTTATTGAAGATAAGCCAGGTCAATTAGCAGCTCTCTTTGATGAGTGTGCTGATGCATCTGTCAACGTTGAAGATCTCACGATTGAACATAGCCCTGGACAATTCACTGGACTAATCACCTTGGCGTTATCAAAGGCGGATGCTGTGACGCTTGCAGAACACTTAAAGAGCAATGGTTGGAGCGTTCATTCACCACGCTCGTAGGTAATCACAGCAGTGATTACGCAATAGAATTAACCAACTAAAGATGGGCTGTGAAAATGATTGTTGTCGCGCTAGATGGCCCCAGTGGCTCTGGCAAATCCAGCACATCTAAAGCAATAGCTATCCGCGCAGGATGGAATTATTTAGATACAGGTGCGCTCTATCGCGCAATCACTTTTCTTGCTTTATCGATAAAGAGTGAAAATCCGAAAGATATTATTGCGGCAGTGATTGACTCACCGATCACATTTGTTTCTGACCCGCGAGATCCCAAAGTATTCCTAGACGGCAAAGATATTTCAAAAGAGATTCGCTCCCATGAAGTAACTGAGAAAGTATCTGTTATCAGTGCTCTTCCTGAGGTGCGAGCAGAACTTTTGACGCTGCAACGCTCGATCATCAAAAAGGCAGATCGTGGCATTGTTGTTGAAGGACGCGACATAGGAACCGTTGTCTGCCCCGACGCAGCCCTGAAGATCTATCTGACAGCTGATATTTCAGCACGTGCTAACCGCCGAGATGCAGAGCTTGCCGACCAATCACATGGAGCAGAGGCTGTGGCGCAATCACTTGCTGCCCGCGATGAGATTGATTCAACGCGCACCGTTTCACCACTTGCGATGGCACATGATGCTGTCCATATCGATTCAACAGAACTTAACCTTGAAGAGACAGCAGATCGCATCTGGGAACTTCTATCGCAACGTTCTCTCTTAGGTCTTCCAATTGTTGCAATCTTGGGACGACCTAACGTGGGTAAATCAACTTTGATCAATCGATTCATTGGTCGACGTGAAGCAATTGTTGAAGACACCCCGGGTGTTACACGTGATCGCGTTCAATATGAATGCGAATGGGGCGGACGACGATTCATCATCATGGATACTGGCGGTTGGGAATCAAAGCCTGATGGAATTTCTGTGCAGGTCAGTGCGAGTGCAGAACTTGCAATGGATGAGGCAGATGTTCTCTGTTTCGTCGTTGATGCACAGGTTGGGGCTCTCGATGAAGATGACATTTTGGTGCAAGAGCTCCGTAAGGCTAAGAAGCCAACGATTCTTGTTGCCAATAAAGTCGATGGCGATAACGATGAATCAGATGCTCATGCGCTCTGGAATATTGGATTAGGGCAGCCGCACTTTGTCTCAGCCCTTCACGGTCGTGGCAGCGGTGATTTACTGGATGCAATTGTTAAAGAGATGCCTGAAGTTGGCGCAGCTCAGGTGCAAGACGGTTATCGTCGCATCGCTCTCATTGGCCGTCCTAACGTTGGTAAATCAAGTTTGTTTAACGCACTGGCTGGTGAGAGCCGTTCTATTGTCGATGATGTTGCAGGAACAACACGCGATCCCATCGATGAACTGATTGAATTTGGTGGCAGTATCTGGAGATTCGTTGATACTGCAGGACTTAAAAAGCGAGCCAATCAGGCAAGTGGCACCGACTACTACGCAACTCTTCGAACACAGACAGCTCTCGAGCGCTGCGAATGCGCAGTCGTTGTTCTGGATGCCTCCGTTCCTATTTCAGAGCAGGATTTGCGCATCATCACGATGGTGGAAGAGGCTGGTAAGGCGATGGTGATTGTGATGAATAAGTGGGATCTGGTGGATGAAGATCGCCGCACACAATTGGATAAAGAGGTCGAGCGCCATTTGGACCAAGTGGAATGGGCGCAGATTGTTAATGTCGCGGCCAAAACCGGCTGGCACCGTGATCGTTTAGCGCCAGCGCTGCGAACATCGATTGATTCGTGGGAACGTCGCGTTCCGACCTCCAAGCTCAACTCATTCTTGGGCGCACTCATTGGTGCGACTCCACCACCTGTCCGTGGAGGCAAGCAACCACGCGTTTACTACGCAACACAAGCTGGCATTGCGCCACCGAAATTCGTCGTCTTCTCATCCGGCTGGATTGAAGCCTCATATCGTAGATTTATCGAGCGCCGCCTGCGTGAAGAGTTCAAATTCCCTGGAACTCCTGTTCAAGTGGCCATCCGCGTGAAGGAACGAGATAAGGAGCAGTAAGTGTTAACGATTCCTAACGCGCTCACATTCTTGCGTTTTCTCGGTATTCCGCTCTTTATCTATCTGGCTTTAAGCAAGCAGGCCGATGGTTGGGCAATCCTTGTTTTAGCTATTGGGGGAGCCACTGATTACTTTGATGGCAAGTTAGCCCGATCCCTCAATCAAGAATCAAAGTTTGGCGAGATTGCAGATCCGACCATTGATCGCCTCTATATCGCAGCCGTCCTCGTCGTCCTCTACATCAGAGATGCGATTCCACTCTGGTTGATTGCCATCTTGGTCGCACGTGATGTGGTGATGGCTGGGGTTGCGTTGGTTCTTCAACTCAAAGGATTTGCACCACTCAAAGTGACTTATCTAGGAAAAGCTGCAACCTTCAATCTTCTCTATGCATTTCCCTTCCTCCTTCTTGCCTTAAGTGATACTTGGTATGGAACGGGTGCCTTCATTTTCGGCTGGGCCTTTGCCATTTGGGGAGTGACGCTCTATGTGGGGACGGCGGTTGGATATTTCCGAACCGCGGTAAAGACCATTACAGTTCGACCACACATCATCGAGGGCTAGTAGGAGCGCAATGTCGAATATCCCAGCAGATCTTCACTACACAAAAGAGCACGAGTGGGTAGCTGCAACTGCGACGCCACTTCGCATCCGCATGGGGATTACTGATTACGCACAAGGTGCACTGGGCGACATCGTCTATGTGCAGATGCCGAAGATGGGTGAAGCAGTCGTTGCAGATAAAGTCTGTGGCGAAGTTGAATCGACAAAGAGCGTCTCAGAAATCTTTGCACCTGTTACCGGAACTGTTGTTGGGATTAATGAGGCGCTGGTCAATGCACCAGAGTTGATTAACTCAGAT
>WLJF01000091.1 GCA_009701945.1 Actinomycetota bacterium | reverse complement strand
CCTGGTGGGCGCGCTTCCACATCAACGCCAGTATTGAGCAAGTCATCAGGATTGGTGAGGAATAGGCGACCATCTCCACCTGGGAAGAGGCGAGAGAAGATATCTTTAAAGTGCTCTGCAACTTCTTCATACGCTTCCATAAAGATCTGCTGCACGCGATCATCGACTTCCTTGATGATGTCCAGGAGATCCTTCTTGGTGCGCTTTAAGTCCTCAAGCTGTTCAGCTAAGAACTTCAAGCGCTCTTCAAGTGCGTTGTATTCCTCGAGTGCAAGAGGGTTAATCTTTCCAAGCAGAGTCAGAGAGCGCTCAGTTGCAGCAAGACGCTTCTCTTGTTGATCACGGCGATAAGGAATGAGTTCAGTTGCAACAATCTCACCTGATTCAGTCTCAATAAATGTAGGAACATCCTTATCTGGACCATATTCAGAGATCAGAGTTGGGATATCAATGCCAAGTTCTTCCACAGCCTTGGTCTGAAGTGCTTCAACGCGCATACGTTGTTCAGCGCGAGCAATCTCATCGCGGTGAACGCTAGAGGTCAGTTGATCAAGTTCTTGAGTGAGTTCGCGGTTACGAGAACGAACGGTGAGAGTCTCACCTTCACGATCGGTGCGAGCAGTCTCAAGTCGTGAACGCTCTACCTGAGCTTTTGCAATCGAACGCTCAATATTAATCAGCGCTTCATATGCAGCTTCTGCAATTGCTTGAGAGATAACTGCACCGCGCGCACGAGCGCCACGTCTAGATACTGCCCGCTCAGATGCTTCACGCTCTGCTCGAGCAGATTCTTCTAGCGCAAGTGCTCGTGCTGAAATTGATGCAACGCGCTCTTCTGATGTGCGCACAGCAAGGCGGGCTTCAACCTCTGTCGTGCGCGCATTCGATACTTCATTACGTAGTGATTCTGCGTGAGCATGGTCAGGTTCAGCAATCTCGCCATGATTTTGCATCTGGTTGGAAGCAATCGAGAGTTCATTCTCATCACGTGATTTTGCAGCCGTTGCTTCATTAATTGCTGTAGTAAGGCGATCTACTTCAGCAGTTGCAGATTTTGCATTCTGCCCAGAGACAGCAAGTTGTTCAGTTAACGCTGCAATGCGAGCATCAGATTCATTGAGTTTACCCAGTGCTGCATCAAATGCTGCCTGCTTTGCATCAACATCCGTAGCTGCTGTGGAGATTTCAAATTTAAGACGATCACACTTGTGATTGAGATCTTCAAGCTTCTTCGCTAGATCTTCAATGAGAGCTCTGATTTCGATCAGAGATGTAGAAGATGTTGATCCACCACGTGCACGGTGAGATGTGATGACGTCGCCATCACGAGTAACAACTGTGACATCTGGGTGCTGGGAAAGAATGGATTCTGCTGCACGTGCATTATCGGCAACGACAGTTGTTGAAAGAAGGGATGAGAGAAGTTCAGATATCTGTGATGAGCGAACATGACTCAGCAGTGAGGTCTGGCCAGCTGGTGTTTGACCTCCAGCGCGTTGTCCTGGTTCATAGACCAAGACATCAGCTTGTCCTAAGTTTTCACTGCGAAGAGTTGTAAGCGCACTAACAGCAGATGAAAGATCCTGCACAACGACAGCATCTGCAAGTGAACCCAGCGCTGCAGCAGTTGCTGCCTCCCATCCAGAATCAATTTGAATGAGGGATGCAATGCTTCCAAGAATCTGAACCCCGCGAGAGTCTTTGATCAGCGCTGCAGCACCATCTCGAGAATCTGAAGTTAAGCGCATCGCTTCAAGTTTGGATTCGGTTGCATTGCGTTCACGATCTGCGGCACGCTCTGCATCAACTAATTCACTGTGTGCCTTCTTCGCTGCTTCAAGTGAGTTCTTAGCTCCCTGGAATTGTGAATCAAGGCCTTGTTCGCCAGCATCGGCGTTACCAATCTCCATCTCAAACTTTGCGTAATCTCCCTTTGCAGAATCAACTCGTGATTGTGCTTCTGCGCGAGCTGCTTCTAGACGTGAGATTTCTTCTGTGATTGCTTCAAGGCGCGCTGCAAGAGATTTGATGTGACCTTCTTGGCGCGCTGTGCCCTCGCGTTGATCTGCAATGGCGCGCATCGCAGCAGCAATAGTGTCTTCTTCAGCTTTCAGTGCTGCTTCAGCGCTTGCAAGTGCAGCAGTTGAACGTGCAAGTGCATTCTGTGCCTCAAGTACTGCTGCACGAAGTTGAGCTTCCTCTTGGCGAAGGGCAGCAGCTTCTTGATCCAAAATTTCTGGATCGCGACCTGCACTACGTGCCTCCTCTGCTTCTTCTGCAAGGAATCGTGAACGCTCTTGCGCCAGCGATTGAGTACCGCGGAATTTTTCACGAAGAGCGCTCAGTGAGTAGTAATTCTCTTGAGCCTTGATAAGAAGTGGGCTTTCAAATGCAGATTGAGCATCAAGTTCTTCTTCGCGTCTGCGCACCTTGTCGAGTTCGCCTTCGACTTGAGAGCGACGCTCGCGCAACGCATTCTCATCGGCTACTTCAGCATCAACGGTCTTTGAAAGAGAGATGTAATCATCTGCCAATAGGCGAAGCTTTGCATCACGCAGATCTGCCTGAATTGTTGCTGCCTTCTTGGCAACTTCAGCTTGCTTACCCAATGGGCGAAGCTGGCGACGAAGTTCGACAGTAAGGTCGTTAATGCGCGCAAGGTTTGCCTGCATCGAATCCAGCTTACGAATCGCCTTCTCTTTACGTTTGCGGTGCTTAAGAACTCCCGCTGCCTCTTCGATAAAGCCGCGGCGCTCTTCCGGTGTTGCCATCAAGATTGCATCGAGCTGACCTTGGCCAACGATCACGTGCATCTCGCGACCGATTCCGGAATCGCTTAGGAGTTCTTGAATATCCAGAAGTCGTGATGCTTCACCATTTATTTGGTACTCACTCTGTCCATTACGAAAGAGAATGCGAGAGATAGTTACTTCGGTGTAATCAATGGGAAGCGCGCCATCGGTGTTATCAATGGTGACGGCAACTTCTGCGCGACCAAGAGGAGCACGACCGGATGTTCCGGCGAAGATGACATCTTCCATCTTTCCACCGCGCAGCGACTTCGCGCCTTGCTCGCCCATCACCCAGGTGAGAGCATCAACAACGTTTGATTTTCCAGAACCATTGGGACCGACCACGCAGGTGATGCCGGGTTCGAGGCGAAGAGTGGTCGCCGAAGCAAAGGATTTAAATCCCTTGAGGGTCAGACTCTTCAAATACACGCGGTAAACCTACCGTTGCACGCCTCATTGGTATAAAACCAACTCGGTTCAAGTTCTACTTGAGGGTTGTTCGTTAAATGGGCTGTTGTTGAGAAAGCAATTCAAAAGCAGTGCGCGCAGCTGATTGTTCAGCCTCTCGCTTGCTCTTTCCAAGGCCTTGCGCGATTGCTTCTCCTGTAACCATTGCAACTGCCGTAAAACTTTTATCGTGATCTGGACCTGTCTCAGTCACCACATATTCAGGTGAGCCCTTACCAAGGGAGGCAAGCAGTTCTTGAAGTGCTGTCTTTCCATCAAGGCCAGCGCCCTTTGCCATGGCACTTTCTAGAGTATCTGCGATTAATCGCTTCACTACTTCGGTGCATTGTGTAAAGCCACAGCCGAGATAAATGGCGCCAATGAGTGCTTCGAGAGCATCTGCAAGGAGTGAATTCTTATCGCGACCGTTGGTGACTTCTTCTCCTTTTCCAAGGCGAATGTATGTGCCTAAATCAAGGGTGCGAGCAATATCTGCGAGCGCACGCATATTGACAATGCCTGAACGCAGTGGAGAGAGACGACTTTCATCGAGATCGGGATACTTTAAGTAAAGCTCTTCGGTAACAATCAGACCTAAGACAGAGTCACCGAGAAATTCAAGGCGTTCATTGGTAGTTGTAATACCGGTTTCATAGGCGAAAGAGCGGTGGGTAAAAGCTAACTCGAGCAGTTCAGGAGAAAGTTCAACGCCTAATTGCTCAAGAAGTTTTGAGAACAGATCAGACCTCGAGAACCTGACGGCGGTT
>WLJF01000090.1 GCA_009701945.1 Actinomycetota bacterium | reverse complement strand
GCTATGAGCGCCCAGTCAGAAGTTGAAACCCCCCACATAATCGAAAGATGCCTTCGTACTTCCGATTCTGAGGCGAAGTCGATTGTTGTGGAGGAAAGAAGTGTCTTTCCTGTTGGTGCATAAGTTGGCACCATATTAGATATCGCAAGTGAATTAATCACAGGACCTCGTGCTTGCCCATCGATACGCAAATTCTTTGAAGTTCTCACCCCATGAGGCATCTCGTGATACCAGGTGGTGCTGGATGCAAGTTTGGGCACATTAGGAATATCCAGAAGTTGCGCTGCAGTTGTCACATCGGTTGCAACAATAACTGAATCAGCTTTACATTGGCTGATTGCATCAATGCGTGCATTGAGATGAATAGTCTTAACTCTCCGAGCAAGGGCCTTCGATAACTCCCCCACCCCTTGCGCTGGAAGCCCTGGTTTTCCCGACACAAGCGAGCGGATAATTTCTTTCCCACTTACTGCATCGACGCTGGCAGGAGAGGCGAGAAAAACTCCCGAGAGAAATGGTTTAAGAACTCGCGTGTAGAGATTTCCATACTGAGCCAGCTCATCTTCAACGCTTAAGCCCGCCTTTGATGTTCCAGCGAGATATGAGAGAAAGCCAAGCTTTGTAAAGATTGAACCGGTCTCTGAATTGAGCGCTGAAAACGGATGCAGGCGAGGATCCCCCAATGAAATATGTGATTGACCCAGTGAGATCTCGATGCTTCGTGAGGCTTCGGTGAAATCTAGTTCTGCAATGATGCCAAGGCGAATAAGTTCCGGATATCGAGCGTTAATGAGTTGAAATCCACGATCAAGTCGATATCCGTCGATGACATCGGTGGCAACCCTTCCACCGACTCGATCACTTGATTCAAAAACCTCAACTTCACAACCGGCTTCCTGCAAGGTAATTGCCGCACTTAACCCAGCAAGTCCTGCACCAATGATTGCGACTTTCTTATCGGACACTAATTTCACGCGCCTTATCAATCATCGTTGCAACGGATCTAATCTGTGTCGGCGATATAGGCCATTCATTCTTACCTTCGAGAGCACCCAGCACTGCCAAATAGAAGAGGCCATAATTTCCAGGAACGGCTTCAATTTCTTCACGAGCATCTCCTCGCTGGATATATGCCTTCGAAGATGTTGGCACGCTCCAGATTCCACCTTCAGGGAAACTTCCAGCACGCAAGAGTGCTTCCTGTGGATCAAGCTCTTCAATGATGAGTGCGCCTTCCGTTCCCAATAATCGGATGCGCGGTCCTACAGAACCTGAAATTGCACTCACAGAACAATATGAATCCACCCCTGAGTGATGGCGCAGGTTCAGAACCACATCATCTTCGGAATCACCACGGATCTTACGAACACTTGCATAGGTCAAATCCGCTGGGCCAAAACAATCCAGCGCAGTTGAGAGCAGGTGCGTCTGTAAATCTAATAAGAGTCCGCCACCTTCTTCAGGTGTTAATGACTCACGCCATGCAGATGCATTGAGTTGTGGGCGATAACGTTCAAAGCGCGAATCAAGTCTAAAGACTCTGCCAATCAGACCATTTGCAGCAACTTTCTTCACCGTCAAGATATCGCTATCCCATAGCCGGTTATAGAAAGCGGTGACTGGAACGCCAGTTTTTTCGCTGGCGTTCAAGATGCTCTCTGTCTCTGCAAGTGTTCGCGCCATCGGCTTTTCAACCACTACAGGAATTCCTGCCTTGATTGCAGCTAGCGCATGTTCGGCATGGACCGAATTTGCAGATGCAATGACAACCAGATCCAACTGTTGAGAAAGAAGTTCACTGAAATCGGTTGTTACCTTTGTGAGAGGAAAATCCTCTTTCGCCTGCCTTGCACGTGTGGAATTGCCGGTGAGCACTGTTGCCACTTCAAATCCGCACCCCTTAAGTAAAGGTGCATGAAATGAGCGGCCTGATAACCCATAGCCGGCAATTCCTACGCGCATTGCAAATTACTTATTCTGTAACTTAGATGGCCACCAGATCTTCGGACCAATCTCGTGAACGAGAGCTGGTACCAAGATAGAACGAACAATGATGGTGTCCAGAAGAACACCAAATGCCACTGCAAAGCCAAGCTGAGCAAGTGGCACAAGTGGGAGCAATCCAAGAACTGCAAAGGTAGCTGCAAGGACGATTCCCGCTGAAGTAATCACAGCACCTGTGACAGTAACGCCCTTAATGACGCCGGCACGTGTGCCAATTTTCTGCGATTCTTCACGAACTCGAGTCATCAAGAAGATGTTGTAATCGATGCCGAGAGCAACCAGGAAGATGAAGGCAAAGAGTGGGAATGCATTATCTCCCCCAGCAAAACCAAAGACATGGTTGAAGACCAGCGCACAGACGCCCAGAGTTGCAAAGTATGACAGGACCACTGTTCCAAGGAGAACAATCGCACTCAAGATGCTTCGGAGAAGTAATCCAAGAATCAAAGTAATAACGACCAAAATAATCGGAATGATTGTCTTGTTATCGCGATTATTAGCAGTGCGGACATCGAAGTAAACGGCGCTTGTTCCACCTACAAGTGATGTTGCATCTGCGGCATGAGCTAAGCGACGAATCTCAGGTATGTCATTTCCTGCTTCAACGCTATCGGGTGCCTTATCTAATGTGAGATTAAGGATTGCTCGATTATTTACAACCTTCATTTCAGGAAGTGGTTGACCTGGAATAGCCATGCCATCGAGTTGCGGAGTGATGTCAGTGACGCCAGGAGCGTTCTTCAGCGCTGCAGTAACTGCGCCAATTTTATCGACAGAAACAACTACTTGAGTTGGGTCACCTTCTCCACCTGGGAAATGCTTCGTGAGCAACTTCTGTCCCACTACTGATTCAGGTTTTCCTGTGAAGGAATCAACAGTTCCAAGGCCATCAGCCTTGAGGGTCGTAGATGCAAAGGCGAAGAGTAGAAGTACTGATCCCGAAATAATCCACGCCTTGCGAGGATTGCGTTCAATCGATCTTCCGACCTTGGACCATGTTCCAGAGAGCACATGGTCATCACCATCATTGCGCGGAATACGTGGCCAGAAAATCCAGCGACCAAATATTAAAAGTAGAGCTGGAAGCAAGGTCAAAATAGTGATCATCGAACAGACGATGCCGATAGCACCGATTGGTCCAAGACCTGCAGTATTTGTTAACTGGCTAAAGAGAAGGATGAGAAGAGAAATCGAGACTGTCGATCCTGATGCAAGGATTGGCTCCCAAACACCTTTATATGCAGCTCGCATCGCATCAAATCTATTTTCATGATGGTGCAGCTCTTCTCGATATCGCGCAATAAGTAAGAGCGCATAGTCAGTGGCCGCACCGATAACAAGAACCGAGAGAATTCCCTGCGATTGACCGTCAACATCGATGATGTCGTTCTTTGCAAGTAGATAGACAATTCCGCCGGCTGTCGAAAGAGCAAAAAGGGATGAGAGCAAAGGAATAATCCACAGAACTGGTGAGCGGTAAACAACAATCAGGATGATTGCTACTACGCCTAGAGTGGTAAGCAGAAGTGAAGAATCTAGAGTCTCAAAAGCTCCAAAGAGATCTCCCAGCAATCCACCAGGCCCTGTTACATAATGTGAAACACCATTTGCTTCAGCAATGGGTTTGATGTCTTCTCGTAAGGCATCGATTACTGCGGGAAGTACAGGCTTATCATTGGGGAGAAGTTTTGCGATTGCATTTCCATCCAGTGGGACATTGGCAAGGATAGCTTGCCCATCTTGTGAAGGGAAAACAGAGATAACTTGTCCTGGAGCTAAATAGTCAGAAATCTTCGCATCAGTTCCATCAAGGCTGAGCGCACCAACACCTGCCATATGCTCATTAATTGCACCCAGATTTGAAGGGTTGACCTTTCCTTCAAAGAGAATCAGTGTCGGAAAGTTGAAAGAATCTTTACTAGTGAATTTTGCGATCTCATCCGCAGCAAGTGTTGCCTCAGCGCCTTTAGGCAAGAATGAAGAGTTGTTATTCTCTTGAACT
>WLJF01000009.1 GCA_009701945.1 Actinomycetota bacterium | reverse complement strand
TTAGTCGTTGCAGGTGCTGGATCTGGAAAGACTCGAGTTCTCACTCGTCGCATCGCATACATCATGGCTCGTCGTGAAGTGCGTCCCTATGAAATCTTGGCAATTACCTTCACCAATAAGGCAGCTGGTGAGATGAAAGAGCGCGTCACCGAACTTGTGGGACCGGTTGCAAAATCGATGTGGGTATCAACATTTCACTCATCATGCGTGCGGATGCTGCGCCAAGAGGTTGAACGCCTTGGATATAGCAGCACCTTTAGCATCTATGACTCAGCAGATTCGCAGAAGCTGATATCGCGCGTGATGGAGACTCTCAATATTGATTCCAAGAGATATCCAGCCCGTCAATTCCAGAACCTGATTTCTAATGCAAAGAATGAACTTCAAACTCCGTATGAGTATTTAAGCCATGCGACCAATCAATTCGAAACCATCGTCGCCGATGTCTATACGATGTATGAAAAGCGCTTGCAGCAAGCAAATGCCATGGACTTTGACGATTTGATTATGAAAACTGTGCAGGTCTTGCAGAAGTTTCCTGAAGCTAAAGCGCGCTTTCGTTCTCGTTTTCGCCACATCCTTGTCGATGAGTATCAGGACACAAACCATGCGCAATATCAATTGGTAAAAGAGCTCACTGGTGTTGAAGGAGATGGCTTCCCACTTGCAGAGCTCTGCGTTGTCGGCGATGCCGATCAATCCATCTATGGATTCCGTGGTGCAACTATCCGAAACATCTTGCAATTTGAGGTTGATTACCCCAATGCTGCAACAGTTTTGCTTGAACAAAACTACCGTTCAACACAGAATATTCTCAACGCTGCAAATGCTGTGATTACCAAGAATGAATCACGGAAAGAGAAGAACCTGTGGTCTGATGCGGGATCTGGTGCACCACTTGTTGGTTATGTTGCTGAATCTGAATATGACGAAGCAGAGTTTATTAAGAGTGAAATTCGTTCCTTGCAAGATATGGGCCACTCCAATCCAGGAGATACTGCAGTCTTCTATCGCACCAACGCTCAATCTCGTATCTTTGAAGAAATCTTTATGCGCGCTGCAATCCCTTATAAAGTCGTTGGTGGCCTTCGATTCTATGAACGTAAAGAGGTCAAGGATTTACTCGCCTACCTTCGCGTTCTGGCTAATCCTGATGATGAAGTTTCAATCCGCCGCATCATCAACTTACCTAAGCGAGGTATTGGAGATCGTGCGTTAGAAGAAGTTGAAATCTTCGCCCAAGGGCAAGGCATCTCTTTCTGGAATGCGCTGCTGCGAGTATCTGAGGCGACATCTGTTCCCAATAAGGCGGCGCAATCCATCGCATCCTTTACCTCAATGCTGATTGCGCTTCAGACACTGGTTGAAGCAAAGACAAAGCCATCTGTGATCATTGAAGCAGTCCTTGAGCAATCTGGATTGCTGACAGAGCTTGAAGCAAGTAAAGATCCACAAGATGAAGTGCGCGTTGAGAACTTGAAGGAACTTGTCTCTGCATCGATGGAGTATGAAGAGCGCCCCTTTGAAGAACTTGGTGAAGATGAAGAGATTTCACTCTCTGGATTTTTGGAGAAGGTATCCCTTGTTGCTGATGCTGATGAGATTCCTGATGGAGAAGATCACGGGGGAGTTGTCACACTGATGACTCTGCATACTGCAAAAGGACTTGAGTTCCCGACAGTATTTCTCACAGGTATGGAAGATGGAATCTTTCCTCATGCACGCACACTCGATGATCCCAAAGAGATTGAAGAAGAACGTCGTCTTGCCTATGTTGGATTAACGCGCGCAGAAAAGCGTCTCTATATTTCACGCGCTGAATATCGTCTAACTTTTGGAACACCGAAATACAATCCAGGTTCTCGATTCCTCGATGAGATTCCATCTGAATTGATCGAGTGGAAGAATGAAGGGCGCAGCACATTTACAACATCATCTGCTGTGAAGAAATCTCGTCTTCCATCTGGTCCACCACCACGAGCTACGGGCAAGAAATCAACAGCGATGGTTCTTGAAGTGGGACAGCGTGTGTCACATGACACATTCGGATTAGGGACTGTGGTGGCACTTGCCGGAGAAGGCGATAAATCTGAGGCGACCATCAACTTCGGCCAATATGGCGATAAGCGCTTATTGCTGCGCTATGCCCCTGTCACAACTCTTTAAAATAACCACTTAGGATTGGGCTCTATACAGCCTCATCTCTTAAGGAGCCTACGTGGATCTCTACGAATACCAAGCACGCGATCTTTTTGAAAAGCACAACGTTCCTGTTCTGCAGGGCGCTGTTGCAACCACTCCAGAGCAGGCACGTGATGCTGCTGCGAAGATGGGAACAAAGGTTGTCGTGAAGGCACAGGTGAAGGTGGGCGGTCGTGGAAAAGCAGGCGGAGTAAAGCTTGCAGTAGATCCCGCAGATACTTTTGAAAAGGCAAGTGCCATTCTTGGAATGGATATTAAGGGCCACACAGTTCACAAAGTGATGATTGCCCAAGCAGCACCTATCATTGATGAGTATTACGTCTCCATTCTTCTTGATCGCTCCAATCGCACATTCCTCGTTATGGCATCTGTTGCCGGTGGTATGGAGATTGAAGAAGTTGCACACACAGCTCCTGAAAAACTTGCAAAGGTTCCAGTCAGCGCAGTCGAAGGAATCTCGCTTGCAAAGGCGAAAGAGATTGTTGCTCAAGCTAAGTTCCCTGCAGATGTTGCAGATCAAGTTGCAGATGTTTTGGTAAAGCTCTGGGAGACATTCCAATCAGAGGATGCAACTCTTGTTGAAGTAAACCCACTTGTGAAGACTGAAGATGGTCGTGTGGTTGCACTCGATGGCAAGGTCACACTCGATGAGAATGCAGATTTTCGCCAGCCAGATCACGAAGCACTCGTCGATCATGACACTGCAAATGCTCTTGAAGCTGCTGCAAAAGAGAAGGGGTTGAACTACGTCAAGCTCGATAACGGTCAAGTTGGAATCATCGGAAACGGTGCCGGTCTTGTGATGTCGACTCTCGATGTTGTTGCCTACGCTGGCGAAAAATTCGGTGGAATGCGCCCAGCTAACTTCCTTGATATTGGAGGCGGTGCATCTGCGCAGGTGATGGCAGATGGGCTTTCGATCATCCTTGGAGATCCTGATGTGAAGAGCGTATTTGTGAACGTATTCGGTGGAATTACAGCATGTGATGCTGTGGCAAATGGAATTGTTCAAGCGCTAGAACTACTTGGACCAAAGGCGACAAAGCCGATTGTTGTGCGCCTTGATGGAAATAATGTTCTTGAGGGACGTGCAATTCTTAATGCTGCAAACCACCCATTGGTTGAGCAAGCTGAAACCATGGATGGAGCAGCATCACGTGCTGCAGAATTGGCGGCAAAGTAATGTCAATCTTTATTAACTCATCAAGCAAGGTCATCGTTCAAGGTATGACAGGCTCTGAAGGAACTAAGCACACACGCCGCATGTTGGCATCAGGGACCAAAGTTGTTGGTGGAGTAACACCAGGCAAGGGTGGTCAAGTTGTCGATATTGATGGAACATCCCTACCTGTCTTTAATACCGTTGCTGAAGCGATGGCTGCAACAGGTGCAAATGTCTCTGTCGTCTTTGTTCCACCTAAGTTTGCAAAGGCTGCGGTCATTGATGCTATTGATGCAACGATGCCGCTGGTTGTTGTTATTACTGAAGGAATTCCTGTGCATGACTCTGCATTCTTCTATGCATACTCACTACAAAAGGGAACAACACAGATCATTGGGCCAAACTGCCCAGGACTAATTAGCCCTGATCAATCTAATGTCGGCATCATTCCTGCAGATATTACAAAGCGTGGACCAATCGGACTTGTTTCAAAGTCAGGAACATTGACCTATCAGATGATGTATGAACTACGCGATATCGGATTCTCAACTGCTGTTGGTATCGGTGGAGATCCTGTTATTGGCACAACTCATATTGATTGCCTTCGTGCATTCCAAGATGATCCTGAGACAACCGCGATTGTGATGATTGGTGAAATCGGTGGAGATGCGGAAGAGCGTGCGGCAGCATTCATCTCTGAATATGTAACAAAGCCTGTTGTTGGATACGTTGCAGGATTTACAGCACCTGAAGGAAAGACAATGGGCCATGCTGGCGCAATCGTCTCGGGCTCTTCAGGCACAGCGCAGGCTAAGAAAGATGCGCTTGAAGCAGCTGGGGTCAAGGTTGGACAAACACCGAGTGAAACCGCGCAATTGATGCGCGATGTTCTAGGTCGCTAGTTCTCCTATGCAACGCGTCCTCTCGGTCTCGTTGTCTCATGTAATACGCAGCGCCGCTTTTCTTCTCCTCCCATTTTCATTCCTCGCACTCATTGCTTGGGCTACCGCAGGTAGTGCAAGTGGCAGTACGACAGATCCCATAAGAGGCGCTGTCTGGATTTGGCTTGGTGCGCACCACATACCTTTTCAATTAGAACTTCCACCTACAGGAATAGCTGGGTATCTGACCTATCTGCCGATTGGAGGAGTGGTTCTTCCATTCATCGCAATCCGATCTGCATTT
The DNA here is from genome assembly GCA_009701945.1 of Actinomycetota bacterium. Lineage (GTDB taxonomy): Bacteria > Actinomycetota > Actinomycetes > Nanopelagicales > Nanopelagicaceae > Planktophila. The sequence continues at coordinate 6,435 of WLJF01000009.1, read as the reverse complement.
AATCGTGCAATAGATCGCCTGCAAGGAGATTTCCACGATATCAACGGCGTACGCATCATTTTTGCGGCGTTGTATGCACTCCTTGTTACAGCACTTTCATTCTTAAGCAAGTCTGATGCAATCACACCGCAGTGGTATTTAGCTCCCCTGATTGCATTCTTGATAGCGCTCGTTGCTACTCTCACTGCAGGCGTCCGGGTTGCGCTCTCACGCCCAGTTCGTATTGCTGCGCGCATATGGGCTTTGATTCTTGGCGCATCTCTGACCATGGTTACCATTTTGATCTTCATTAACTTTTCTCAAGTAAAAGACATCACGACAACACTGCAGCCTGGTTTCTTTGGTGGCTTATTACTTCTCTTCCTCAACGTTCTCTATCTTCCTAATGCCGCAGTTGCGCTAGCTTCATACTTTGCAGGAACTGGATTAGCTGTGGGTGCCGGGACTCTTGTTTCACCATTGTGGTATCAATTAGGACAAATACCAGCGCTACCTCTTCTTGGCATTCTCCCAACAGGTAAGCAACCATATGCACTCTTTGGAATTCTTCTATTTATTGGACTAGGTGTCCTCCTTGCTCGATGGTCACTTGTCTATGGAATACAAGCGCTAATTCAGAGTTATATCTTCACAGTTGTGGGAGCCATTCTTATTGGATATCTAGCAAGTGGTTCGCTGATGACAGCTGAGATGGGTGCGATGGGGGTTTCCATTTGGAAATTTGCACTCTCAATAGCAGTTGAAGTGGGAGTGGGAGCTGCTGCAACTATGTTGATTATGAATAGAAATCTGCGATGAAACGCATTGTCATCCTCGCATCAGGAAGCGGAACACTTGCTCAGGCAATCTTTGATGCACAGCTTGATGCAGATATCGTTGCAGTTATTTCAGATCAAAAGGATGCAGCTGTCTTAGAGCGTGCACACAGAGCACGTATTGAGACATTTACTATTCCCATGTTGGCAGATCGCACAGAGTGGGATCGCGAACTTGAAACTCTTATTGCAGCTCTCAAACCAGACCTGGTTGTGAGTGCAGGGTTTATGCGCATTCTCTCTGAGCGCATCACCAGCAGATTTAAGATCATCAATAGCCACCCAGCGCTCTTGCCACGATTTCCCGGAGCCCATGCTGTTCGCGATGCTCTGGCTGCTGGGGCCACAGAGACTGGAACAACGATTCATTGGGTCGATGCAGGCGTTGATACAGGTCAGGTGATTGCTCAGGAGCGCGTGGAGATCCTTTCTGGTGATACGCAGGAGTCACTGCATGAGCGCATTAAGATTGTCGAACGAGGTCTCATAGTTGCGACCATTGCAGAACTCTTACCAACTCTGGAGAAGATCAATGGCTAATCGCAAACCTATACGACGCGCTCTTGTCAGCGTCTATGACAAGGACAGGCTTATTGAACTTGGACAGTGCCTCTCAGATGCAGGAGTAGAAATTCTCTCAACGGGATCAACTGCAAAGACACTTCAAGATGCAGGTTTTGCTGTCACCGAGGTCAGTAGTTACACAGGTTTTCCAGAAATCATGGGTGGTCGTGTGAAGACTTTGCACCCAAAGATCCATTCAGGAATTTTGGCTGATCAGAATAATCCCGAGCATCTGAAAGCAATCGCAGATTTAGATATCGCACCCTTTGATCTTGTTGTGATTAATTTGTATCCATTCTTTAAAACCCTTATGTCTGGCGCCTCTTTCGAAGAGTGCATCGAACAGATCGATATCGGTGGCCCTTCTATGCTCAGAGGAGCAGCGAAGAACCATGGCTCTGTAGCAGTTGTCTGCAATGAATCTCAATATGACCATGTCATTGAGTCCATCAAAGCTGGCGGATTTACTGATGAAGAACGTAAGCGTTTAGCTCTCGAAGTTTTCCGCACGACAGCTGAATATGACCTGACTATCGCAAGCTGGTTGGGTTCAACCATCAGTATGCAGATGGAAGATATGGATTGGCTTGGTCTTATTTGGAAGCGCGAGAATTCCTTGCGTTATGGCGAGAACCCACATCAGAAAGCTGCGATTTATCGCGGTGGCCCTGCTGGACTTGTGAACGCAGTTCAGTCACATGGCAAAGAAATGTCATTTAATAATTACACTGATGCAGATGCTGCATGGCGAGCAGCCCTTGATCACTCTGAACCATGTGTTGCCATCATTAAGCATGCAAACCCATGTGGCGTTGCAGTGGGTTCTGATATCGCCGATGCCTATGCAAAGGCACATGCATGTGATCCCGTTTCAGCATTTGGTGGCGTTGTCGCAGCAAATCGAAAAGTCACAGTTGCAATGGCGCAGCCACTCTCACAAATCTTTACTGAAGTCATCATCGCTCCTGAATACGAACCAGCAGCCCTTGAAATATTGATGAAGAAGCCATCGATTCGAATCCTCACCTGCCCAACTACATTCATCTCACCACTGGAAATTCGCCCAGTATCTGGGGGAGTGCTTGTGCAGCAGACAGATTTGATTAACGCTGAAGGCGATGATTCAAAGAATTGGAAGCAAGTAACGGGCTCACCTGTTTCAGCAGATGTAATGAAGGATCTTGAATTTGCATGGCGCTCAGTGCGCGCGGTGAAGAGCAATGCAATCTTGCTTGCTAAAGATGGCGCAGCAGTTGGAATTGGAATGGGTCAGGTCAACCGAGTTGATTCAGCAAAGCTTGCAGTCGATCGTGCAGGAGATCGCGTTTCTGGAAGCGTTGCAGCATCAGATGCATTCTTCCCATTTGCCGATGGCCTTGAAATCCTTACCGCAGCAGGCGTGAGAGCAATTGTTCAGCCTGGTGGAAGCGTGCGCGATGAAGAAGTCATTGCAGCAGCCACTAAGGCAGGCGTGGCGATGTTCTTTACCGGCACTCGACATTTCTCACACGCTTAAATCAACGAATAGGATTGCCACATGAGCGCGCAGATATTAGATGGCAAGGCACTTGCTGCATCCATCAAGAAAGATCTCGCTACTCGCACCCTGGCTCTGAAAGCCAAGGGAATAACTCCAGGACTTGGAACTGTCCTGGTTGGCGATGATCCCGGCTCTCATTCTTATGTGGGTGGAAAGCATCGTGATTGTGAAGAGGTTGGTATTAACTCCATCCGCGTTGATCTTCCAGCAACTGCGACGCAAGCAGATGTTTTAGCTGCGATTAAAGATCTTAATTCTGCAAAAGAGTGCACGGGATACATCGTGCAGCTCCCACTTCCTAAAGGAATCAATACTCAAGTAATTCTTGAAGCGATTGACCCTGATAAAGATGCTGATGGATTGCACCCAATGAATTTAGGTCGTCTTGTCGCAGGATATGACGCGCCACTTCCATGCACTCCTCGCGGAATCGTGGAATTGATTAATCACTACAAGATTCCTCTTGCCGGGGCTGAGGTAGTTGTCATCGGTCGTGGTCTCACCGTCGGACGCCCATTGGGATTGCTTCTGACTCGTAAGCAAGAAAATGCAACTGTGACTCTTACTCACACAAGAACTAAAGATTTAGCAGCACATACAAAGCGCGCAGATATTGTCGTTGCTGCAATCGGCCAGGCACATTTCCTCAAAGCCGACATGATTAAGCCAGGTGCTGCAGTTCTCGATGTTGGAATTTCTCGCACCGGTGCAGGATTGCTCGGCGATGTTGATCCTGGCGTTATGAATGTGGCTTCCTTTGTTGCACCGATGCCAGGAGGCGTTGGACCTATGACGCGCGCGATGCTCTTGATGAATGTGGTCGATGCATGCGAGCGATAACAAACCTTCAACTTCGCGCTGCATACATCGCGATTTCACTAGGCGTTCTTATTGGTATTGCAGGATTTGTTCGCACGGCAGCCCTGCTCATCTCAGCTGGAATGGGTGTGATTGCTCTCTCTCAGTGGGATAAGCGACGAATTGAGCGCTACCTCCCGCTTGCAATCGCAATCGTCCTCTTTGGTCTGGCTATCGCCCTTCCGAAGGGGTTGTAGAGTTCTCTCGACATCAAGATATATATAAAGGATACGTCTATGGCAAAGAAAGTCACCGTTGTAGGTGCAGGTTTCTATGGTTCAACAACAGCTCTTCGTCTAGCTGAATACAACATCTTTGATGAAGTTGTTCTGACAGATATCGTCGAAGGAAAGCCTGAAGGTTTAGCTCTCGATATGAACCAATCACGTTCCATCGAAGGATTTGAAACCAAGATCACCGGTGCAACAACAACTGCTGAAGGTGCTGGTTATGAAAAGACAGCTAACTCAGATGTCGTTGTCATTACAGCTGGTCTTCCGCGTAAGCCAGGTATGAGCCGCATGGATTTGATTGGTGTTAACGCAGGAATCGTCCGTGGCGTTGCAGAAAATATCGCTAAGCATTCACCGAATGCAGTCATTATCGTGGTTTCAAACCCACTTGATGAGATGACAGCGCTTGCGCAGATTGCTACTAACTTTCCAAAGAATCGTGTGATGGGTCAAGCAGGAATGCTTGATACTGCGCGCTTTACCAACTTTGTCGCTGAAAAGCTTGGCGTTGAAGTCGGATCAGTAAAGACTCTCACTCTTGGTTCACATGGAGACACCATGGTTCCCGTCCCAAGTCGCTGCACAGTTGGCGGCGTTGCACTGTCAGATAAGTTGTCACAGGCTGAAATCGATGAACTAGTCGATCGCACACGTAATGGTGGCGCTGAAGTTGTTGCACTCCTTAAGACAGGTTCTGCTTACTACGCACCATCTGCTGCCGCTGCTCGCATGGCAAAGGCAGTCATTGAAGATTCAGGTGCTGTGATGCCAGTGTGTGCATGGGTTGATGGCGAATATGGAATCTCAGGTGTTTATCTCGGCGTTGAAGCTGAGATTGGTAAGAGCGGTATTCGCAAGGTTGTTGAAAGCAAGCTCACTGATGCTGAAGTTGCATCGCTGAAAGAAGCTGCTGAAGCAGTCCGCGCTAAGCAAGCAGATGTTTTAACTCTTTAATCACAAGAAACTAACCGGAGAAGATAATGGCAAAGATCAAAGTAGAAGGCACAGTTGTAGAGCTCGACGGCGATGAGATGACCCGCATCATGTGGCAGTTCATCAAAGATAAGTTGATCCTGCCTTACCTCGACGTCAATCTTGAGTACTACGACCTCGGTATGGAGCATCGCGATGCAACCGATGATCAGGTCACTATCGATTCAGCTAAAGCAATCCAGAAGCATGGCGTTGGCATCAAGTGCGCAACTATTACTCCTGATGAAGCTCGCGTTGAAGAGTTCGGACTTAAGAAGATGTGGAAGTCTCCTAACGGAACTATCCGCAACATCCTGGGTGGCGTGATTTTCCGCGAACCAATCATCATCAGCAACGTTCCACGCCTTGTCCCTCACTGGACCAAGCCGATTGTTATTGGTCGTCATGCATTTGGTGATCAATACCGTGCAACAGATTTCAAGGTTCCAGGAGCTGGAAAGCTCACCCTCTCTTTCGTTCCTGAAGATGGTTCAGCGCCACAGCAATTTGAAGTCTTTGACTTTAAATCCTCAGGTGTCGCAATGGCGATGTATAACGTTGATGATTCCATTCGCGACTTTGCTCGTGCGTCCCTTAACTACGGACTTCTTCGTAAGTTCCCGGTTTATCTCTCAACAAAGAACACCATCCTCAAGGCATATGACGGACGCTTTAAAGATATCTTCGAAGAGATTTATCAAGCAGAATTTAAGTCACAGTTCGATGCAGCAGGCATCTGGTATGAACACCGTCTTATCGATGACATGGTTGCCATGTCACTTCGTATGGAAGGTGGCTATGTCTGGGCATGTAAGAACTACGACGGCGATGTTCAGTCAGATACTGTCGCACAGGGTTATGGCTCACTTGGTTTGATGACATCTGTATTGATGACTCCAGATGGAAAGGTGTGCGAGTCAGAGGCTGCTCACGGAACAGTAACTCGTCACTACCGCGATCACCAGGCTGGCAAAGCTACATCTACCAACCCGATTGCATCAATCTTTGCTTGGACTCAAGGTCTTGCCCACCGCGCAAAGCTTGATAACAACACTGAGCTTGCGAAGTTCTCAAAGACTCTTGAGCAGGTATGTATTCAGACTGTTGAAGAAGGAAGGATGACTAAGGATCTTGCACTTCTTATCTCAAAGGATGCGCCGTATCAGACAACGCAAGAGTTCCTTAACTCAATCGATGAAAATCTTAAGAAAGCGATGGCTTAAAGCTTCGGCTTAAGACAGCCTATGGATCAGAACCGTGGTGCAATTGCGCTTGTAGGTTCTGGTGAATATTCAGTACAGATGCAGGAGTTGGAAACACAACTTCTGCATCGCGCTATTTCTAGGGGCAAACGCAATACCTTCGTGCAGATTCCCACGGCATCCTCACATGAAGGTGACACAAGCCGCGCGAAGTGGAAGCGATTAGGTCAGGAACAGTCAGATCGCATTGG
>WLJF01000089.1 GCA_009701945.1 Actinomycetota bacterium | reverse complement strand
TGGCCAGGGCCTGCAAAGGCAAGTGAAAGTGTTTCACCCTTTGCATGTGGTCCCATCAACATAACCGCTGGGTACTTCATGGTGACCTTCGAACCGATATTTCCATCGACCCATTCCATCGTTGCACCTTCAGCACATGTTGCGCGCTTTGTTACCAAGTTATAGACGTTGTTAGACCAGTTCTGGATGGTTGTGTAACGAACACGAGCACCCTTCTTCACGATGATCTCAACGACTGCTGAGTGCAATGAATCTGACTTGTAGATAGGTGCTGTACAGCCTTCTACATAGTGAATGTATGAATCTTCATCAGCAATAATCAGAGTACGTTCGAACTGACCCATATTCTCGGTATTGATACGGAAGTAAGCCTGTAGAGGGATATCAACATGAACGCCCTTAGGAACATAGATAAATGAACCACCAGACCAGACAGATGTATTCAGTGCTGCGAACTTGTTATCGCCCACTGGAATAACAGTTGCGAAATACTCTTTGAAGAGCTCAGGATGTTGCTTCAGTGCGCTATCTGTATCAAGGAAGATCACGCCCTGCTTCTCAAGATCTTCACGGATTGAGTGATAAACAACCTCTGATTCATACTGGGCTGCAACACCTGAAACTAGGCGCTGCTTCTCTGCCTCAGGGATACCAAGACGGTCATAGGTGTTCTTAATATCATCGGGAAGGTCATCCCACGTTGTCGCCTGCTTCTCAGTAGAGCGCACAAAGTACTTAATGGTGTCGAAGAAAATGCCTGATAAGTCAGATCCCCATGACGGCATCGGCTTCTTATCAAAGAGAGCAAGGCCCTTAAGGCGCAGGTCTAACATCCACTGTGGCTCACTCTTTTTAGCTGAGATATCGCGAACTACTTCTTCGCTTAATCCGCGCTTTGCATTTGAACCCGCATCATTGCTATCTGACCAACCGTATTCATAGTTTCCTAGGCCTTCGAGCTCTGGGTGTGCCGTTGTCATGAGTGTGCCTTTCCAGCAGTTATTTTCTTTGATGGTTTGGTTTTTGCAGTATTGGGGATGTAGGTAGTGCACACACCATCGCCATGAGCGATAGTGGCTAAACGTTGAACGTGTGTGCCGAGAACGCGAGAGAAAGCCTCAGTCTCTGCCTCGCAGAGTTGAGGAAACTCTGCAGCAACGTGAGCGATAGGACAGTGGTGTTGACAGAGCTGCTCACCTAGTGGGCGGCTCTCAATGCTGGCTGCATATCCCTGTTCAGTAAGAAACGAGGCAAGTGCTTCGGATTTGTTGGAGCGCTTAGCGAGTGCAACAGCTCCCTTGCGTTCAATATCATCAGCACGAGATTGCGCAAAAGCTTTAACGAGATGCTCGCCAGATTGCGCCGACATAAATTTCAAAGCTGCAACAGCTAGATCATCGTAGGAATGTTCAAACTTCTCACGACCAGAATCAGTCATGACAAATACCTTCGATGGTCGCCCACGGCCACGACTAAGCCCTTGGTGAGGTTCGCGGGCTTCCAAAATTCCATCTGAAACGAGCAGATCCAAGTGGCGACGAATTCCTGCAGGGGTTAATCCAAGACGCTCGCCAAGAACGACCGCTGTCGAAGGTCCATTTTCAAGGACAGAGCGAGCCACAGCGTCGCGGGTGCTCAGATCATCGATTTTCACAACAGTATTGTGTCGTAATTCCCTTCGCCTCGCCACTTAGCAGTGTCTCCTGCGCGCCCCCTCAAGGTCTTAGGCTACGGAGCGTGAGTAGATCCCGAGGTGTTGCGAGCAAGCTACTTCCTGCCCTCACCGGACTCCTACTCTTCCTTCAGTCAGCCTTGGTGATTACAGGTGGCGCAGTTCGTGTCACCGGCTCAGGACTTGGCTGTCCGACATGGCCTGAGTGCACACCCGGTTCGTATACACCGGTGCCTGGTCAAGCCGAAGGCCAGATGCATGCATGGATTGAATTTGGAAACAGATTGCTTACCTTCGCACTTCTCTTAGCAGCCCTTGCCACAGTGATTGCGATATTTCGCTCGGGCCGTCGAGACTTGAGATTCTTAGGAGCAACACAAGTTCTTGGAATTCTAGGACAAGGAGTCCTCGGTGGAATCACTGTGCTCACCGATTTAAATCCCTTAGCCGTTGGATCTCATCTACTTCTATCAATTCTTCTCATCGCAGCTGCTACATCTCTTCACTCTCGTAGACATCATCCAAGTGTGCGCACATCTTCGACAGAAGTGCGCATCTCTAGAATTTCTCTTATACATATTCTTCTGGCATTTATTGCAATCACCATCGGAACTCTTGTCACAGGAAGTGGACCGCACGCAGGCGATGTTGATGCACCACGATTAGATTTCGCCATCACAACAATCGCTCGTATACATAGCCTTTCTGTCTGGGCGCTCATGCTCGTCTCTATTTACTTCCTCTTGGCGCGAAAGCTCAACTACGAGACAAAGCGCTGGCTCATTATTTTTATCGTTCTTGCAATTGGCCAAGGTGCAATTGGATATATCCAGTATTTCCTTGGCGTGCCAGAGGGACTTGTAATAATGCATTTGCTCGGATCAGTTTTAGTCTGGATCGCAGCGTGGCGCGTCCGTCTATCTGTTGTACGTAAACCCGCATAAGGAGAAGAAAATGACGAAGATCGCTGGATGGACTGAACTCGACGATCGCGCAGTTGCCTACGCACGCGCCCTAGCTATGGATGCCGTGCAAAAGGTGGGCAATGGTCACCCAGGAACAGCTATGGCACTTGCTCCTGTTGCCTACAACCTATTTCAGCGCCATCTCGTTCACGATCCATCAGACCCACAGTGGTTAGGGCGCGACAGATTCATCTTGTCATGTGGTCACTCATCGATGACTCTTTACACTCAACTCTTCTTTAGTGGGTATGGACTTGAGATGGAAGACATTCAATCCTTCCGTACTTGGGGTTCTTTAACGCCAGGCCACCCTGAATACGGACACACGGCAGGCGTTGAAATGACAACTGGTCCATTAGGAGCAGGAGTTGCAACCTCCGTTGGCTTTGCGATGGCAGCTCGATATGAACGCGGACTCCTAGATCCTGAAGCACCTGCAGGCACATCACTTTTTGATCACTCCATCTGGGTTATCTGTTCTGATGGTGATCTTCAAGAAGGTGTCTCAGGAGAGGCATCATCACTTGCTGGAACACAAGAGCTTGGCAATCTCAACATTATTTATGACGACAACAGAATCTCTATCGAAGGCGATACTCACGTTTCATTTACAGAAGATGTTGCAGCTCGCTATCGTGCTTATGGTTGGCATGTCCAAGATGTGCCGGCACTATCTGATGGAAATGTAGATCTGGAAGCCCTTGATAAGGCGATGATTGCAGCAAAGGCTGAGATGACTAAGCCTTCTCTCATCCGTATGCATTCGATCATTGCATGGCCCGCCCCCAACCTCCGCGGAACTGGAAAATCACATGGGTCAGCACTCGGTGATGAAGAGATTGCGGCCACTAAGAAAGAGCTAGGCCTGAATCCTGATGAGAAGTTTGCGATGCCCGATGATGTCTTTGCTCATGTGCGCGCAGTGAAGGCTCGCGGCGCTGCAACGCGTAAGGAGTGGGAATTAAAGTTTACCCAGTGGCAAAAAGCTCATCCAGATCGCGCGACACTACTGAAGCGTCTTGTTGCACGTGAACTTCCTGCAGGATGGGAATCAACTCTTCCTAGCTTTGAAGCAGGAAAAGATGTTGCAACTCGCACAGCATCAGGACATGTCATCAATGCGATCGCAAAGTCATTGCCTGAGTTCTGGGGCGGCTCTGCAGATCTAGCAGATTCAAATATGACCACTATCGAAGGCGGCAACTCCTTCTTGCCTGCAACAAGTGCGATGAAGAATGCAGATCCATACGGTCGCATCATCCACTTTGGTATCCGCGAACATGCAATGGGCTCCATTATCAACGGTATTACCTTGCATGGTCTCTCACGATCCTTTGGTGGAACTTTCGCTGTCTTTAGCGATTACATGCGCCCCTCTGTTCGCCTTGCAGCCATCATGGATATTCCATCTATCTTCGTCTGGACACATGATTCCATCGGCGTGGGAGAAGATGGTCCAACGCATCAACCCATTGAGCACTTTGCT
>WLJF01000088.1 GCA_009701945.1 Actinomycetota bacterium | reverse complement strand
CCAGAATGTTTGAATTATCGCCATTACTTACGGCTGCAAAAGCTTGAGCGCCTTCGATTCCTGCTTCAAGCAAGGTATCGCGATCAAAGCCAACTCCAACGATTGTGCGGCCTTTGAAATCTGGTCCAAGACGACGGAAGGCTTCTTTTGCTTGATCGATGATTGCAACGGAATGGCCAGCAGCTTCAAGTTCGATGGCTAAAGATGAACCGACTCGACCGCAACCCATAATCACTACGTGCACAGGACTAACTTACTACTGCTGCCGAGAAAAATCTCCCTTAAGGCAAACTCGACTAGGCTTGGCTATATGTCATCCACGAAGAGAACAACCCTGGCTGTAGGGCAGAAAATCAGGGTGACAATTGAAAAAGTTGCCCATGGTGGCCATTTCATCGCTCGATTTGAAGGTGCAGTGATCTTCGTAAGACACGGGATTCCTGGAGAAGAATGCGATATCGAGATAACCAGCACAGGTTCTTCATTTAATCGAGCTGATGTTGTTGAAGTCATTACAGCATCTGGTGACCGCGTCAGCGCCCCATGTCGATTCGCACATCGAAGCGGCTGTGGGGGGTGCGATTTTCAACATATTTCACTTCCTCGACAGCGAAACCTCAAGAGCGATGTGATTACAGAACAATTCTCGCGCATTGCAAAAATGGAAGTTGATGTTGAAGTGGAAGAGGTCTCAGGACCTCTGGGATGGCGAACTCGATGTTCTGCAGTCACCACAAAAGCTGGAGCGCTAGGTTTCTATCAAGCTCGATCACACAAGATCATCCCGGTTGATGATTGCCGGATTCTTGTTCCGGAAATGCGATATTCAGAACTTGCCCAGCGAGGTGCTAAAGGTGATCAGCGCATTGAAATCTCAATTTCCAATACGGGTGAGAGAACAATTGCAACCGCAAACTCCCGCGATGAATCCCCACTGCGAATAAGCGATGGACCTGATATTGCCCATTACATGGTGGGTGAGAATTCATTTGAAGTAAGTCAAAAATCATTTTGGCAGAGCCATAAAGATGCACCTCGAGTACTTACGGATGCAGTATTGCAATACGCACAAGCACGAGAAGGTGATCATGTCCTTGATCTATACGGGGGAGTCGGTCTCTTTGCCGCAAGTTTCTTGACTCTGATTGGCGAAACTGGATCAGTTGATATTGTTGAAGGAAGCAAGAGCGCAACTGCCGATGCTTCACGAAACTTTGCAGGTAAGAACCATGTTCATATCCATACCGGTGATGTTGCACGGCTCATCACGCGCTTTTCACAAGCTGATGTCATTGTCTTGGACCCACCTCGTGAAGGTGCGGGCAAAGATGTCATCACGCACTGCGCCCAACTGAAGCCCCGAACTATCGTCTATGTTGCCTGCGACCCAGCAGCCCTTGCGCGTGATACAGGTTATCTACGTGATGCTGGTTACCAACTCGAATCCATGCGTGCATTCGATCTCTTCCCAATGACTCACCACATCGAATCTGTTGCGAAATTTGTGCCAGGTAAGGTATCTTGACGTCAAGATATCTCCCTTGAAAGAAGAAGCGCGATGAGCAAGAACTCACTTGGAACGAAGAAGAACCTCACAGTTGCTGGAAAAGATTATGAAATCTTTGATATCTCAACAGTCGATGGTGCAACAAACCTTCCCTTCTCACTCAAAGTCCTTCTTGAAAATCTTTTGCGCACTGAAGATGGCGCCAATATCACCGCCGATCACATCAAAGCTCTTGCTCAATGGGATCCATCAGTTGAGCCAGATACTGAAATTCAATTCACGCCAGCTCGTGTTGTTATGCAGGACTTCACTGGAGTTCCTTGCATAGTCGATCTTGCAACGATGCGAGAAGCGATTGTGGATCTTGGGGGAGACCCATCCAAGGTCAATCCGCTCGCTCCAGCCGAACTGGTAATTGATCACTCTGTTATTGCTGATGTCTTTGGAACGAAGGATTCATTCGAACAGAACACAGATATTGAATATGAACGCAACCGTGAGCGTTATCGCTTCCTGCGTTGGGGCCAAGGAGCCTTTGATGAATTCAAGGTTGTTCCACCTGGAACTGGAATTGTTCACCAAGTAAATATTGAATACTTAGCGCGCGTTGTAATGACTCGAACAGTCAACGGCGTTCTTCGTGCATACCCTGACACTGTCGTGGGAACAGATTCACACACCACCATGGTCAACGGTCTTGGCGTTCTTGGTTGGGGTGTTGGTGGCATCGAGGCAGAGGCAGCACTGCTTGGCCAGCCAGTCTCAATGCTCATCCCACGAGTTGTCGGATTTAAACTCTCAGGAGAATTACCTGTTGGAACAACTGCGACAGATATGGCTCTGACCATTACTGAGATGCTTCGTAAGCACGGAGTGGTCGGTAAGTTTGTTGAGTTCTATGGTCCAGGTGTTGTCTCTGTACCAATGGCTAACCGCACGACTATTGGAAATATGTCTCCTGAATATGGTTCAACATGCGCCATCTTCCCAATTGATGAAGAGACACTTCGCTACCTGCGTCTTACAGGCCGCAGCGATGATCAAGTTGCACTTGTTGAGCAGTATGCAAAGGCTCAAGGCATGTGGCATGACCCAGCTGTTTCTCCTCGATTCTCAGAACAAATTGAACTTGATCTCTCGACTGTGGTCTCATCCATTGCAGGTCCTAAGCGTCCGCAAGATCGCATCTCACTGACCGCATCAAAGTCATCTTTTGAAAAGATTCTTCCTACCTACTTCTCAGATAAGACTGGCAAAGAGGCATATCCAGTCAAGGTCGGTGCGAAGGCGACCACCATTAAAAATGGTGATGTGGTTATTGCATCCATTACTTCTTGCACCAATACATCAAATCCTTCAGTCATGATTGGTGCAGCCCTGCTTGCAAAGAAAGCAGTAGAGAAGGGCCTCACTTCAAAGCCTTGGGTGAAGACAACTCTTGCTCCAGGATCTAAGGTCGTTACCGATTACTACGATCGCGCGGACCTGACCAAATATATGGAAGCACTTGGCTTCAACCTTGTTGGTTATGGTTGCGTTACATGTATTGGAAACTCAGGTCCTCTTCCGATCGAAATCAGCAAGGCAGTAAATGAGAATGATCTTGCTGTCACTGCAGTTCTTTCAGGAAACCGTAACTTTGAAGGGCGTATTAGCCCTGATGTGAAGATGAACTACTTAGCATCACCTCCACTCGTTGTTGCTTATGCACTTGCAGGCACGATGGATCACGACTTTGAAAATGATTCGCTGGGCAATGATAAAGATGGAAATCCAGTACTTCTGAAAGATATCTGGCCATCAGCTCAAGAGATTCAGTCAGTGATTGATTCCTCCATCTCATCAGAGATGTTTAAGAAGGACTATGCAACCGTCTTTGATGGCGATCATCGCTGGAAGTCACTTGATACCCCAACTGGGAAAACATTTGAGTGGGATCCTAAATCAACCTATGTTCGCAAACCTCCTTACTTCGATGGCATGCCTGCAGATCCTAAGCCAGTTACAGATATCACCGGAGCGCGCGTTCTTGCGATCCTGGGTGATTCCGTAACTACAGATCACATTTCACCAGCTGGAAATATCAAGGCTGATTCACCTGCTGGTAAGTACCTAGAGGCAAATGGAGTTGACCGCAAAGACTTCAACTCATATGGTTCACGCCGCGGAAACCATGAAGTAATGATTCGCGGAACATTTGCCAATATTCGCTTGAAGAACTTACTTCTCGATGGGGTTGAAGGAAGCTTCACCAAAAACTTCCTTTCCAATGGTGAGCAGACAACAATTTATGATGCATCCGTTGCATATCAAGCAGCAGGTGTTGGCTTGATCATCCTTGCAGGCAAGGAATATGGATCTGGTTCTTCCCGTGACTGGGCAGCAAAGGGAACAGCACTCCTTGGAGTGCGCGCTGTGATTGCAGAAAGCTTTGAACGCATCCACCGTTCCAACCTGATTGGTATGGGAGTTCTTCCTTTGCAATTTACCAACGGAGCAAATGCTCAATCATTGGGACTCAAGGGTGATGAGAGCTTTGCAATCACAGGAGTGATGGCGCTCAATAACGGTGGTATCCCTAAGGACGTCACTGTGACTGCGGGGGATAAGACCTTCACT
>WLJF01000087.1 GCA_009701945.1 Actinomycetota bacterium | reverse complement strand
TGTTGTTGTACTTGTCGATCCCACAGGTGAGCGCACAATGTTTCCAGATAACGGTGCAAATTCAGGTTTACATATTGGCGATCTTCCAAGCCTTGATGGTTATGACGCCGTCTATATCTCTGGCTACTCCCCTCTGGATCCACTCTCACTTCCTGGCATCAAAGAGATGATTGCAAAGATTCGCACAGCGCAGATTCCCATCTACTTCGACCCGGCATCGGTTGGCGGCATGAAGGAAGTTGCCATCGATGAAGTCAAATCATGGCTTCCACTCATGGATGTTCTTCTTCTTAATGAAGAGGAAGCGATTTATCTATCAGGAGCTAGCGATATTGAAGTTGCACTCGATTCACTTCTTGAGCAATGCCAAAGCGTTGTCATTAAACGCGGATCGCATGGAGCTATTGGTAAATCTCGTGGCTCTCAATCAGTTTCTGTTCCAGCACTGCCCACAACAGTTGTGGACACCACAGGGGCTGGAGATGCATTTGCAGCAGGCTTTATTTCACATTTTTCAATGAATAAGGATTTAACTCGCGCTTTATTGGCTGGAGCCGAGGTTGCAGCCCACTGTGTTGCAATCGTTGGGGCAAGACCGCGTGTAGGTACCAAGATTTAGCACTATCGCTTGGCAGAATACGCGCCATGGCAACGAAGAAGGCAGCAGCTCCAAAGAAGTCAGCGAAGGTCGTTGGACCTAAGCCAGGAGAATTTCCTGGCAAGATCGTTGATATCGATGTCTCTTCAGAAATGTCTGAATCATTTCTTGAGTATGCATACTCAGTTATTTACTCACGAGCACTTCCTGATGCTCGCGATGGATTAAAACCCGTTCATCGCCGCATCCTTCATCAGATGAGCGATATGGGTCTTCGCCCAGAGCGCGGCCATGTGAAGAGCGCACGTGTTGTTGGTGAAGTAATGGGTAAGTTGCACCCACACGGTGACTCAGCAATTTATGACGCACTCGTTCGTATGGCGCAATCATTTTCAATGCAGCTTCCACTGATCGATGGCCACGGAAACTTTGGTTCACTCGATGCTGGCCCTGCCGCCATGCGTTACACAGAAGCACGCCTTGCTTCCGCTGCGATGTCGATGGTGGCAGAGGCAGATGAGAACACAGTCGACTTTGGCCCTAACTACGATGGACAACTTGCTGAGCCTCTTGTGCTTCCAGCAGCATTTCCCAATCTTCTTGTAAACGGCGGTTCAGGAATTGCAGTGGGTATGGCAACGAATATGGCGCCACATAACCTTGGTGAAGTAATTGCTGCAACGAAGTTTCTGATTGATAACCCCAAGGCAACCCTGAATCAATTGATGAAACATATGCCTGCTCCAGATTTCCCAACAGGTGGAGAAATTGTTGGACTTGAAGGCGTGCGTGAGGCATATGCAACAGGTAAGGGATCATTTAAAATCCGCGCATCCGTTGAAATCTCTAAGGTCACATCCCGCAAGATGGGCCTTGTCATCCGCGAGCTTCCCTTTAACGTGGGACCTGAGAAGATTGTTGAACGTATTGCAGATCTTGCAAAGGCGAAGAAGATTCAAGGCATCTCAGACATCATCGATCTCACCGATGGTCAGACTGGCACCAACGTTGTCATTGAGCTCAAGAATGGTTTTGAACCTGAAGATGTCCTAGAAAAACTCTTCAAACTCACACCAATGGAAGATGCCTTTGCAATTAACGCTGTTGCACTCGTCAAGGGCAAGCCACAGACGCTAGGCCTTAAGGAACTCTTGCAGGTCTTTATCGATCACCGCATCGAAGTTGTGCGTCGCCGCTCAGAATTTCGTAAGGCAAAGGCAGAAGATCGCCTCTCACTCGTTGATGGCCTACTTAAAGCGATTATCGATATCGATAAGGTCATCAAGATCATTCGCGGTAGCGATGATGCAGCAGCTGCAAAAGAGAAGTTGATTAAGGATTTCAAACTCAACGACGAACAGGCCACCTACATCCTGGATATGCCACTTCGCCGTCTGACAAAGATGAGCAAGCTTGAACTTGAAACAGAGTCAAAAGAGCTCAAGGCAATCATTGCAGCCCTTGCAACTCTTCTTAAGAATGAAGATGCAATCCGCAAGCAGGTCTCTGATGAGCTAACTGCTGTATCAAAATCATTTGCAGTTCCTCGCCGTACTCGTATCGGCAAAGAGTAGTTACTTAGGCAGTAATACTGCCGTTCCCTTTTCATGGGAGAGAAATTCCAGTGTGTGGTTTGGAAGCGCCTTTGCAAACTCGTGCGCCATATCTTTCTCACCATCACGGCCAGCATCATCAATCACAACAATGGCGCGTGGGTTTAGCTTTGCAACGCACTCAGCAATGGCTGGGTGGCGAGCCTTCGGATTTTTAGATCCTGGTGGGCCATCAACAAAGAGAAGATCAATAGATGAAATATCGCCTAATTTTGAAAGGTCATACCACTCCACACCTGATGAGTGCGGTGTAAGAGGTGCAATGCGGATATCAACATTTGTGATGCCATGAGATGTAAGAAGTTTCGCAGTTTTGCCTGCATAGTCGGCTGAGTTATCAATGCTAAAGATCTTTGCACCAGGTGCGCTCACGGCAAGGACCAGAGTCGACATTCCAGATCCCAGATCCAGGATGCGAGCAGGCTTAGAACTCTGAGCAAGCTCTAACAAGCTGAGCAGAACATCTGGAGATGCTGCCCAACTACGAGTTGAAGGGATAGGTGCCTTGAGATCTAAAAGCTTGATGAGTTGGGCGTAATACTCACTCTGTCTGTAGTGCTCCCATGATGCATCGTTCTGCGCCTTTGCAATGCGACGTATATCTCTTTCAGGTGAGACTAATTTAATGAGTTTCTCATTGATGCGCTTGATGATGCGCAGCTGATAGATAGAGATGGCAAGTAATGTGAGAGCAATCAGTAGCAATATGACGCTGAGCATTTGGCGATTCTAGAGTGATTACAAGGTAATCGGAATACTGTGGGAAGATACGCCAAATGATTGCCACTACCGCTCTTGAACTCCGTGCTGGAGCGCGCCTTTTAGTATCAGGCGTGAATGTGCGCATCAATCATGGCGACCGTATTGGATTCGTTGGCCGCAATGGCGCCGGTAAATCAACTCTTGCCAAGGTCCTTGCAGGTGAAAATCTTCCTGCAGGTGGAGGCGTTCAGCGCACAGGAAAGATTGGCTATCTCCCCCAAGATCCGCGCACAGGTGAAGATCAAGGAACCGCACTCGATCGCATCCTGTCTGCTCGCGATCTCGATCAAATTGCAGCGCGCATGACACAAGTAGAACAAGAGATGGCAACGACAGAAGGTGCCGAACTTGAAAAAGCACTTGAGCGATACACACGCGTTGATGCAGAGTTCTCAGCTGCCGGTGGATATGCAGCAACATCTGAGGCAGAGGCAATTGCAACTTCTCTTGGAGTAACCGAAGCTGTCTTTCATAACCAGCTCGACACACTCTCAGGTGGTCAGCGCCGTCGTATTGAACTCGCTCGCATCCTCTTCTCAGGTGCTGAAACTCTTCTTCTCGATGAGCCAACAAACCACCTTGATGCCGACTCCATTATTTGGCTACGTAACTACCTGATCAACTATTCAGGTGGCCTAGTCATCATCTCCCACGATGTGAACCTGATTGAAACAGTTGTCAATAAAGTCTTTTACATCGATGGAAACCGAAATGTCATTGATGTCTATAACATGGGCTGGAAGCAATACCTCTTGCAGCGCGAACAAGATGAACATCGCCGCAAGAAAGAGCGCGCCAACGCTGAGAAGAAAGCTGAAATCTTGCAGAAGCAGGGCGAGCGAATGCGCGCAAAGGCTTCAAAGGCAACAGCTGCTCAAGGCATGTTACGTCGTGCTGAAAAACTTCGTTCATCTCTTGAAGATGTCCGTGTCAGTGACAAAGTGGCAAAACTTCGTTTTCCTACGCCAGCACCATGCGGCAAGACTCCCCTTTCAGGTGAAGAGCTTTCAAAGAACTACGGTTCCCTTGAAATCTTTACCGATGTTTCATGCGTAATTGATAAGGGCTCTCGCGTTGTTATCCTGGGACTTAACGGTGCTGGAAAGACAACACTTCTTAAGATCCTTGCCAACCAACTTGAATCTGACACAGGAAAAGTTGAACATGGACAT
>WLJF01000086.1 GCA_009701945.1 Actinomycetota bacterium | reverse complement strand
CAACTTTGGTGGCGGAACTGTGCAACCGATTGATGAGATTGCAAAACTTTCATCAGCAGCCCATGCTCGTGGAATTGCAATGCACCTCGATGGCGCGCGCATCTGGAATGCCCATGTGGCATCCGGTGTCTCCTTTGCCGAATACGGCAAACACTTCGACACCATTAGCGTCTGTCTTTCTAAAGGTCTCGGTTCACCGATTGGTTCAGTCATGCTCTCAACGAAAGAACGTGTGGCCGAGGCCCGCATCTGGCGCAAGCGCTATGGAGCCGGAATGCGCCAAGTGGGAATTATCGCAGCTGCTGCTCACTATGCACTCGAGAACAATATTGCTCGCCTAGCCGAAGATCATGCACGGGCTAAGAAGATTGCAACAGCACTTGCTGCCATCGATTCATCTCTTGTCGATCCTTCTAAAGTTCACACAAATATTGTCGGACTAGAACTATCAAAGATTGGAATCACAGCCGCTGAATTAACTGCGCGCTGTAAGGATGCTGGGCTGTGGATTAGCGCTCTTGGTCCGCACTATGCGCGCCTTGTTACCCATCTTGATTTCAATGATGCGCAATGCGATCAATCTATTGAAATACTAAAGCGCGCCCTCGTGGTGAAGTAGCCACTCTTTCTTATTTAAACCGTAGGCATAATTTCCTAGCGCTCCACCAGTTTTAACTATGCGATGGCATGGAACGACCAGAACAATTGCATTCTTCGCACACGCACTTCCCGCAGCTCGAACCGCCGCAGGACTTCCCGCACGCTCTGCCAATTCACCATAGGAAATTACTGAACCGGCCTTCACCTTCTTCATCGCCTTCCACGCAGCTTGTGAAAAGTGAGCACCTGGCTGGCGAACCTGAATCGCATTAATGGCTGAGATATCTCCATCAAAGTAATCATTGATCAGATCTGTGATGACGGGAATCTTAGAAACTGACTTAATCTCTCGCATTGCATCCTCTGCGCTCAAACTCTCTTTCAACACTTTGAGAGTAGAGAGATTTGCCCCAAGGAGAATGTGTTCATCGGCAATCAGATTGAGATTGCCTAGAGGTGTTGCCAGAGTGGTGAGAAGCAGCGTCACGCAACCTAAGTTAGCGGTCGCGCAACATTTCAGCAACCAAAAATGAGAGCTCGAGTGACTGTGAGTGATTCAAACGTGGGTCACACGCTGTCTCATAGCGTGATTCAAGATCCTTCTCAGATACTTGATTGCCACCACCGAGACACTCAGTGACATCATCACCAGTGAGCTCGATATGGATTCCACCTGGGTGGGTTCCAAGCTTCTTATGGACTTCAAAGAATCCTCTTACTTCATCGAGTACATCTTCAAAATTACGAGTCTTATAGCCATTCTTTGATTCAAAGGTATTGCCATGCATGGGATCGCATACCCAGAGAACCTGAGCGCCACTCTTTGTCACACCTTCAACAAGTGCTGGAAGTGCTTGGCGGATTGTGCCAGCACCCATGCGAGTAATAAATGTAATGCGCCCTGGCTCATTATCTGGGTTGAGCTTTGCAATCAGTGCGAGTGCATCTTCAACTGTGGACTTAGGTCCGAGCTTGATGCCGATGGGATTGCGAACCTTTGATGCAAAATCAACATGTGCGCCATCGAGTTGACGTGTGCGCTCACCAATCCAGATGAAGTGACCTGAAACATCGTAGGGAAGCTGTGTGCGTGAATCGATACGTGTCAGTGCCTTCTCGTATTCAATAATGAGAGCTTCATGGCTTGCATAGAAATCAACAGCCTTGAATTGTTCTGGGTCAACACCTGCAGATTTCATGAAGGCAAGGGCACGACCGACTTCATTTGCCATCTGCTCATACTTCTCACCGAAGGTGGAGTCGCGGATAAAACCCTTATTCCATTCGTGCACCTGGCGAAGATCTGCAAAACCTCCACGAGTAAATGCGCGAACGAGGTTAAGAGTCGCAGCAGATGTGTTGTAAACGCGAACAAGACGGTTGGGATCTGGTGTGCGAGCCGCTTCAGTAAATTCAATATCGTTGACTGCATCACCACGGTAGGCAGGAAGTGTGACATCTCCGCGAGTTTCAAGATCATTTGAACGTGGCTTTGCAAACTGCCCCGCCATACGGCCGACCTTGATCACAGGCAAGCTTGAGTAGTACTGCAAGACAGCAGCCATCTGCAAAATTGTCTTGATGCGATTGCGAATGGAATCTGCTGTTGCTGAGCTAAATGTTTCAGCACAATCTCCACCTTGTAACCAGAATGCTCGACCAGCAGCAGCTTCTGCAATCTTTGCTTTGAGATCATCGCACTCACCTGCAAAGACAAGTGGAGGAAGTGCACGAAGATCAGCAACAGCCTTCTTCATCTGCTCACCATCATGGCCACCAGGCCAATTAGGTTGCTGGGCAGCAACTAATGATGAGTCGAAGAGATTATCGAGCTGCGAGGAAGTCGAGTTCATAGGCATAAGAGTAGAGAGTTCAGTAGCAATCTCGCAGGGAGATTATCCAAAGAACGAAGTGATCTCCTCATATCGCTCGAATGGAACGGTCTTGAGAACATCTGTCGCTGATGCCAATGGCACGCGAGCAATCTTTGTTCCGTGGAGAGCCATCATCTTGCCGAAGTCACCTTCGTGAACAGCTGTGATTGCCTCAAGTCCAAAGCGTGAGCTCAGAACTCGGTCGAATGCTGATGGTGTTCCACCGCGCTGGATGTGACCTAGAACTGTGCAACGTGTTTGGTAGCCAGTCTTTGTCTCAATCTCTGCAGCAAGCCAATCACCAATACCGGAAAGCTGAACGTGGCCAAAAGCATCAAGTGGCTGATCTTTAGTGATCATGTCGCCATCTTGAGGAATAGCACCTTCTGCAATAACGATGATGGGAGCAGTTCCTGTTGCAAAGCGTGACTTCACATATTCACAGACCTTATCGACTGAGAACTTAACTTCTGGAATCAAGATGCATGCAGCATCTCCTGCAACTCCTGAGTGAAGAGCAATCCAGCCTGCGTGGCGACCCATAACCTCAACGATTAGTGGGCGGTGGTGTGATTCAGCTGTTGTGTGAAGGCGATCGATTGCCTCCATCGCAATGTTGACTGAAGTATCAAAACCAAAAGTAAAGTCTGTGTTGTTGAGGTCGTTATCGATTGTCTTTGGAACACCGATGACCTTGACGCCTAGTGCATCGAGCTTTGTTGCAACTCCGAGAGTATCTTCGCCACCGATTGCGATGAGAACATCGATTCCCTGGTCAGCAAGATTCTGCTTGATGCGCTCAACACCGTTCTCCATCTTAAATGGATTGGTGCGAGATGAACCAAGGATGGTTCCGCCCTTTGCAAGGATTGGCTTCACTGTTGCAAGATCAAGTGGCATGGTCAGCGCCTCGAGAGGGCCTTTCCAACCGTCACGGAATCCGACGAATTCATATCCGTACTCTTTGATTCCCTTTGTGACTACGCCACGAATAACACCGTTAAGTCCTGGGCAGTCTCCGCCACCTGTAAGAATTCCAATACGCATTGCAACGCTCCAAAATTAAGTGAGATTTGGCTAACTAATTAAGCCGCACTGTGGTCAACACTGACTGGCACAGTCTAGCCTTTCGTCATGGCAAAGACCCAACTCACCGCAGGCGTGGATTCTTCAACCCAGTCGGTGAAGGTCGTCATTCGTAACGCAGAAACTGGCGAGTTAGTACGCCACGGTCGCGCTTCTCACCCTGATGGAACAGAAGTAGATCCAGCCCATTGGGAGAGCGCCCTGGATAAAGCAATTGCAGATGCAGGCGGCCTTGATGATGTCTCTGCAATTTCAATTGGTGGCCAGCAACATGGAATGGTCACACTCGATAGCAGCGGTGAAGTTATCCGCCCCGCACTTCTCTGGAATGACACTCGCTCTGCACAATCTGCTCGTGATCTCAACACTGAAATGGGCGGAGATGCACAAGCTGCGCAGAAAGTCGGATCTGTTCTCGTTGCATCATTTACTGCAACAAAGTTGAGATGGCTAGCCGACAATGAGAAAGCTAATGCAGACAAAGTTGCAGCGGTTGCACTCCCCCATGATTGGCTATCTTGGCGCCTGCAAGGTGGAAAAGATTTCGAGAAGTTATTCACCGATCGCTCAGATGCATCGGGTACTGGTTACTTTGATTCCGTAACCTCCACATATCGCGATGATT
>WLJF01000085.1 GCA_009701945.1 Actinomycetota bacterium | reverse complement strand
CCTGGACCTGTCACGAGGTCACACTTTTGTGCAACTCCCTTCATTCCATAAGCAAAGAGAGCAATAGCTTGAGCACCGCCGACTGCATAAACCTCAGTAATCCCAAGGAGTGCACATGTTGCAAGAATTGTTGGGTGAGGAAGTCCGCCGAATTCTTTCTGTGGCGGAGATGCAACAGCAATGCTCTGCACCTGTGCGATCTGAGCCGGAATGACATTCATTAACACGCTACTTGGATAGACGGCGCGACCACCTGGAACATAGAGCCCCACGCGATCCACAGGAATCCACTTCTCAGTAACGACTCCACCATCAACAACAGTTGTGCGAGTCTCTGTGCGAACTTGATCATTATGAACTTTACGAATTCTCTCGGCAGATACTTCAAGTGCCTTGCGAATTGCAGGATCGAGCTGGGCAAGTGCTGCATCAAGAGCTGACTGTGGAACTCGAATAGATGGCGGTGTAACGCCATCAAACTCTTGAGCAAGTGCAATCAAATCTGCCTCAGTACCGTGCTGAACACGTCGAAGAATTGGTTCGATAAGAGTCATCGCCTGCGCCACATCAAGTTTGGCGCGTGGAAGCTCAGCTTGATAACCAGCCTTATCAAGAGTTTTTCCACGAAGGTCAACGGTTCGAATCACAGGGTAATTCTACTTTGTTGAGCAGATGCGATGAGACCTCATTTTTCCCAGCAATACTGGTGAGTTAGATGCGAACCAAACAGTCTGGCCCAAGTATCGCCTTGAGATCTGCGCTCAAACTTGGCGAAGATGTGACGAGTGCATCAATTTTCATCGTTGTCGACTTCTGCTGATCAACGACTTGAAGATGCACTTCGCGCTTTCCAGGATGTGAACGCAAGATTTCCTTGATGCGATCGACAATAGGTGGAGTTACTTGTGCAGCTGGAAGTGAGATCAAAAGTGGTCCCATAGGAGCTGCTGAAATGTCTGGCATCTTCATTTCAAGTGCGGTAAATCGCACTTGTTCATCTGTGCGTGAGAAGCGTCCACGAACTACAACAACGCGATCTTCAGTAAGAGAGAGTGCATATTGATTATAGGTATTGGAGAAGAAGAGAACTTCAATCGCACCTTCAAGATCTTCAACATTGACTACAGCCCATGAAGCACCTTGTCGTGAGACTTTACGTTGAATTCCAGTAATCAGGCCACCAATGGTGACCATGCCATCTTGAGGACCATCTTCCAGAAGTTGGCTGATGGTCATATCTGTGTGTGATCGCAAGACATGCTCAACGCCAAGAAGTGGGTGATCTGATACATAGAGCCCTAACATCTCGCGCTCAAAGGTAAGAAGTGTTGACTTATCCCATTCTGTTGCAGGGATCTCAATATCAAGTCCTGCAACTTGTGTAATGGAATCACCACCAAAGAGATCAAACTGACCAATTGCTTCAGCGCGCTTAGTCTCAATCACTGAATCAATTGCCTCAAGGTGAATAGCCATCAGCCCCTTACGTGGATGCTCCAGTGAATCAAATGCACCGGCCTTAATCAGAGATTCAATAGTCTTCTTATTGCAGACATTGGCATCGACCTTGGCAAGGAAATCGCCGAATGATGTGAAGGCCCCCTTGCTATCGCGCGATGCTTTCACCGAAGCCACAACACCCTCGCCCACATTGCGAATTGCAGCAAGGCCAAAGCGAATATCTTTTCCACGCGGTGTGTATTCAGCATCTGATTCATTGACATCAGGTGGCAGAACCTTGATTCCCATACGGCGGCACTCAGAGAGATAGAGCGCAGATTTATCTTTATCATCGCGCACGCTCGTCAATAGAGCAGCCATATATTCAGTGGGGTAATTTGCCTTCAGGTATGCAGTCCAGAAGGAGACAACGCCATAGCCGGCGCTATGTGCACGGTTAAATGCGTAATCTGAGAAGGGAATCAACACTTCCCAGAGTCGTTTGATCGCACTAACAGAGAAGCCATTCTCTTTCATGCCAGCTTCAAAGGGAATGTATTCCTTATCAAGAATCTCTTTATTCTTCTTACCCATCGCCTTACGAAGTAAATCTGCGCGACCGAGAGTAAAGCCTGCAACTTTCTGTGCAATAGCCATTACCTGCTCTTGGTAAACAATCAGACCGTATGTGCCACCAAGAATTTCTTGCAACGGCTCTGAAAGTTCTGGGTGAATTGGCTCAACAGGTTTGCGACCATTCTTGCGATCTGCATAGTTGTTATGTGAATTCTCACCCATAGGTCCGGGGCGATAGAGAGCAATCACAGCTGAGATATCTGCAAATGAGTCAGGTGCCATGCTGCGCAGAAGTGCACGCATTGGTCCACCGTCGAGCTGAAAGACTCCGAGAGTGTCACCGCGAGCTAAAAGTTCAAATGTCTTTTGATCACTGAGTGGTAGATCTTCAAGAACCACATCAATATTCTGATTTGCCTTGATGTTAAGGAGTGCATCATCTAGGACAGAAAGGTTGCGAAGTCCAAGGAAGTCCATCTTGAGTAGCCCAGTTGATTCACATGCACCCATATCGAATTGCGTGATGATGGCGCCATCTGCCTCACGACGATGGATTGGAATCACATCAAGAAGTGGCTCACGAGAGAGAATCACACCAGCTGCATGCACTCCCCATTGACGCTTCAAGCCTTCAAGGCCCTTAGCTAAATCAACAACGCGCTTGGAATCTGGATCAGTTTCATAGAGCTGGCGGAATTCGCCTGCTTCACCATGGCGCGTATCCCCAGAGTCAAAGATTCCAGAGAGAGTGATGTCTTTACCCATGACAGATGGTGGAAGAGCCTTCGTTAACTTCTCACCAATTGCATAGGGATATCCAAGAACTCGCGTTGCATCTTTCAGAGATTGCTTAGATTTAATAGTTCCGTAGGTAATGATCTGTGCAACACGGTCTTCACCATATTTCTCTGTTGCATAACGAATCATTTCTGAGCGGCGACGTTCATCGAAGTCGAGGTCGATATCAGGCATCGAGATACGTTCTGGATTAAGGAATCGCTCAAACAAGAGTCCATGTTCAATCGGATCAAGACCTGTAATTCCTAGCGCATATGCAACAAGTGAACCTGCTGCTGATCCTCGACCTGGACCAACGCGAATTCCAACCTTCTTCGCATGTCCTACAAGGTCTGCAACAACAAGGAAGTAACCAGGAAATCCCATCTTGACCATGACATCGAGTTCATATTGCAGACGCGTGCGATATTCATCCGTTGCTCTATCGCCCATCTTCTCAAGAAGTCCGCGCACCGATTCTTTACGTAGCCAAGAATCTTCAGTCTCCCCTTCAGGAACTCCAAATGCTGGAAGCAAATTCTCGTTTTCGCGAAGTGTGACGTTACAGCGCTCAGCAATCAAAAGCGTGTTATCACATGATTCAGGGATATCTTTAAAGAGCTCGCGCATCTGCGCAGGGGTCTTGAGATAGAACTCATCGTTATCGAATTTAAAGCGCTTGGGATCTGCCAAGGTGGAACCTGATTGCACGCAGAGCAACGCAGCGTGGGCTGCAGCATCTTCATATCGTGTGTAGTGAAGATCGTTAGTTGCAAGCAATGGAAGCTTGAGTTCTTTAGCCAACTTGAGCAGATCATCCTTAACTCGGGTTTCGATATCAATCTGGTGATCCATCAGCTCTAGGAAGAAATTGTTAGCCCCGAATATGTCTCGGTAGTCACTGGCTGCGCGCATCGCCTCTTTGTAATTGCCCATACGAAGGCGAGTTTGAATCTCACCGCCAGGACATCCTGTTGTTGCAATCAATCCATCAGCATGGCGTGAGATGAGCTCTCGATCCATTCGTGGCTTGTAGTAATAACCTTCAAGGGATGCAAGGGAAGATAGCTTGTAGAGATTGGCAAGGCCGACATTATTCTCAGCCAAAATTGTCATGTGGGTATACGCACCACCACCAGAGACGTCATCTTCTCCACCATCAGCCCATTGCACGCGCTTCTTATCAAAACGTGATTCAGGTGCTACATATGCTTCGATTCCGATGATGGGTTTAACGCCAGCTTTTGTCGCCTGCTTATAGAAATCAAATGCTCCGAAAACATTTCCATGATCTGTCATCGCAATCGCAGGCATTTCTTGGCGAGCTACTTCTTGAACTAGATCTCCAACGCGCGCGGCACCATCGAGCATCGAGTACTCGGTATGCACATGAAGATGTACAAACGAGTCTTGCGTCGATGCCCGTGAAGC
The DNA here is from genome assembly GCA_009701945.1 of Actinomycetota bacterium. Taxonomy (GTDB): domain Bacteria; phylum Actinomycetota; class Actinomycetes; order Nanopelagicales; family Nanopelagicaceae; genus Planktophila. Next base: position 24 of record WLJF01000085.1, on the reverse strand, counting down.
TGAAAAATCTTCAGATGACATGGT
>WLJF01000084.1 GCA_009701945.1 Actinomycetota bacterium | reverse complement strand
GATAGTTCGCAGCACAATCGATCGAGTATTGAAGGGGGTTGAGCCATGGATTGGAGACATCAATCTGCATGTCGCGATGAAGACCCCGAGCTCTTCTTCCCCGTAGGAAATACCGGCCCTGCCATTACTCAGATCGAAGAGGCGAAGAAGGTCTGTAATCGATGCATTGTTAAAGATGCATGTCTTGCCTGGGCACTTGAATCAGGACAAGATGCTGGGGTCTGGGGCGGTCTGTCAGAAGATGAACGCCGTGCACTCAAGCGTCGCGCTGCACGTAATCGTGCACGTCTTGCCGATAACGCACATAGCTAATTCGCTACACGCTAGGAAACGTTAAGACCGCTCGCGTCTCTTTCTCATCTGTTTCTAGTGAGAGATTTCCGCGTAACTCATTCTCTGTGAGTGTGCGAACAATTTGAAGTCCTAAGTTCGGCGATGTTGCAATGTCAAAGCCTTCGGGAAATCCCACTCCATCATCGGAAATCGTGACTGATAACTCTGAAGCCGTACTTGAGACATGGATTCCTAGAGCCAGACCCTCATGCGCCAAGCCATGCTCGAGTGCGTTGTGAATGAGCTCGGTGATCACCAACGCAAGCGGTGTTGCAATGCGGGGTTCAAGTGAACCAAATTGGCCGGTGCGATCAATACGTAGCTCATTCATACGAGGGCTTAATTCAAGTGCGTGAGTCACAAGGCTGTCCAGAACATCATCGAAGGCAACGGAAGAATCACGGCTATTGGAAAGTGTTTCGTGCACGAGAGCAATCGATGCAATGCGGCGCACAGCTTCATTGAGTGCAGCACTAGCGCCAGGATCTTCAATACGACGTGCTTGCAGGCGCAAGAGAGCTGAGACAGTTTGGAGGTTGTTCTTCACACGGTGGTGAATCTCGCGGATGGTGGCATCTTTGGTAACAAGTTCGCGTTCACGGCGACGCAGCTCTGTCACGTTATTGAGCATCACAATGGCTCCGATGCGATCGCCTCCTCGAATCAAAGGAAGCACAGTGAAATCAATTGTTCCACCGACATTTTCAATTTCAACGCGCTTAAGTGCTTTACCTGTTAATCCAGATGCAATTGTCTCTTCATGTGCATCGGGGCGAACGCGTGCAAGAGATTGTGCAACATCACCAAGAACATGGCCCTCAACCTCGCTAATCCACCCTAAGCGACTAAATGCAGAACGTGCATTGGGACTTGCATAAGAGATAACACCGTTCACATCAAGACGGATTAAACCATCACCGACGCGTGGAGCTGGATCAAAGAGAGAGCCTGCATCAGGATAGGGAAATGTGCCTTCAGCAATCATGCGATAAAGATTATGTGCAATCTCGCGGTAGTTAAGTTCAAGACGTGAAGGTTGGCGCATGAGTTCTGAATTTCGGTGGCGAGAAATAACACCAATGACCTGATCTTCCACCATCACAGGAATCGTCTCTTCTTTAACCATGAACTCACCTAAGGGTTCTGGCTGTGTATCGCGAATGATTTCAGCACCCGATAGCGCTTGATCGATATGTGGGCGTGACCCATAAGAAATCTCTTCACCAATGACATCGTGAGGAAAGAGAGTTGCAGCAGTTGTTGGGCGAATATGGGCTACTGCCACATATCCCGTTGGCCAGCTCTTAAAATCTTTACGTAGTGGAACCCAGAGAATTAAGTCTGCAAAGGAGAGATCAGAGAGCAGCTGCCAATCAGCAACTAATTCACGAAGGCGGTGAATCTGATCTGCTGAAAGTGAACTTCTTCCCTGCACATAATCTTCGATAGAGGCCATTACTACTTCAGCCAATCCGCTAAATGCGCATCAATTTCTTGCGTTGCATACCAAGTGAGTTCCTCACCATCTGCAGATACTTCAAATAGACACTCCAGGCTCTCCCACTTCAGCGGTGATGAGAGCGAGATAGACATGTCATGGCTTTCAGAGATTGATTCTGCTGGAACTTCAAATGCCAGAACACATGCAGTTCCGGATGTTTCAGTCTTCATCTCTATCGCATCTTCTGCAGCAACCATGGAGAGTGTGTATTCAATCTCTTCATCATCAAGATCTTGGTGATCGACGATGAATTGAGAGGTAGGCGCATAGACATCGGAGGCATCAAAGAGTCCGCTTGCCATAAATTCGGCAACCTCTTGGGCTGTCATAGCCACATATCCGCGCATGAGCTAAGCCTATAAGAAGTTAAGAGATCAATTCACCTGCATATTCTGCGATGGATTTGCGCAGTAAAGCTCTCTCATTCGACTCATAGAGGGTTGTGCGCTTATCTTCTGCGCCTTGTGCGCTGCGAGGATCCCAAGGAAATTCAAGAATACGAAGTGGTCGTAGCGTTGTGACCATAGATAGAAATGACTCCTGCCCCAACTTATTTCTCTTAGAAACGCCACTCAGGGCGTGAAGAAATGACAGACGCGGTTTGATGGAATTCTTAGTTAGCTCTGCAACAAATAATCGCAACCGCTGCATCCCCACAAGATCTGTCTGTGCCAGCACCCACATCTCATCACCATGAGTAGTCGTCCAGACTGTTGCCTCACTCGACCATCGCCGACCACTCAGTGTTGCTGAGAAATCACTCAAGACTCCAAGATCCACAACGATAAAGTCGAATTCAGAGCGTGCATGTTCAAGAGCAGTCATCTGCGTATCAATCTCGGATTGAGTAATTTCAAGAGCCCAGAGATTATTTGAGATGCTACGAACTTCTGATGAAGAATTTAGACCACGCTCGCCTAATTTCAAGGCAATTGATGGGAAGTATCCATGGGCATCTACCAGAAGTACCTTCTTCTCACTTTCAGCCAACTCTGCAGCCAGATTGATAGCAAGAGTTGTGCACCCCAGTGAGTGTGATGCTGCGCAGATTCCAATAATTTTTGAGCGAATCGGCTTCGCCCGTGTTGAGCGAATTAGCGGTGTGCGAAGTGAACCGCGAATTATCCCTAGTAATTCAAGTGGTGTGGTGGGTGTTGCTATCGCCTCTGGGTATAACTCTCGTGCATCAATGGTGGCGGCGAATAGAAAATACTTAACGCCCAATTGCTTAATGTGCTCTAACCCCTGGAGACTAAACCCTTCTACGTCGGTAGAGATGAGAAGGAGGGTGCCATCTACTTCTGTTCCTTCAACGTGATTTAGGAGTGATTGAAAATCAAGTGCCCTGCAGGAAACGCTCCACCCTTGGCTAAAGAGAGTTCCTGCGATAAATCCTTCAGCCTCTGCGCTACGAATTGCTGTTGCTACCGATTGTGTGAGCATCTCACCCATGAGCGCGCACTATGACTAACCGCCCACTGGTGGTTGCACTTAGAAGTGCTGCAATTGACTCTCGATTGATTGAGACAGTCAGCGCTGCATCTCCCCCAAAATTGTTTCCTTTTCGATCTAGCGCTGTGACAAAGACTCCACCAAGCACAAATAGTGGTGGCGTTGCAGCTTGCCCATTCTTAGCATCATGAAGCTGATAAATAGAGATCATCTCTCCCACATCCAGTCCTGCTGGGATATCGACAGATCTTGCACTGATGGAGATCTGTCGATTGACCATTGCAGATGAATCTTCAGTGATGGAATTACCTTCCAGCAGTTCACCCGATGATAACTGTCTACGAGTTATCGACCCGATCGGATTTGTGGCTGCTGGAAGGTAATTACCCTCGGAACTGCCAAGCACAACAGATTCAAGACCGAGATCGGCGGCCTCGAGTTGTGTGCCGGCTGCAATTGGATGCAGGACCACCCAATATTTTTCGCGTTGATTTGCAGCAACTGACATTGCAAAGGATGCAAGAAGTGTTGCCCCGCAGATAGTTGCGGCAAGAATCAGACGGGTATGTGTTTTTTTCTTCTGAGGCATGGGCGCAAGATAGGAGCAGGGGCACCCCAAGATCTCTGCTTTCTTCACACTCCATCAAAAGTATGAGAGCAGTTGGTTCTATGGTCTGATTATCATCGCAATCAATGGCTACAAGATGCCTGCATGACTACATCCAACAGAAGAACGATGCAATTGATTTCTAGTACGGAAGATCCTGCACTATGGAGCCATCCAGTTCTTGATCTCTTCGCTCCCCCAGTACAAGTAAGAGTTGAACAGAGCGCCAAGCTCTATCTCGTTCCTTCCACCTTTGGTGAAGAACTTGAAGCGGATGAGATGCCGCAACCGACATCTGCATCTTCCCTTCCTGAACTTCATGCATGGACGATGAGATTTATCGTCAGTGTTGTTGAAGTATGGGCAGGGCGCAGGCAGCCAGCTCAACT
>WLJF01000083.1 GCA_009701945.1 Actinomycetota bacterium | reverse complement strand
TTCGCAGCCGTTGTTATTTCCAAATCCCTCGGCATCCAGGCTGTTCTCCCATTTATTGAGGGCAGCCTCGCAACGAGCCTTATCTTTAGGGCTTCGCTCCACTTTTTGCGATGCTCCGTAATTGGCAAAGGACTTTCGATCTTCGAAGTGGGTAAGAATAATTCCCATACCGAGGCTAGCTGATCCTTCTCTCAGCCAATCAGGAAGTTTTGCATAGTTCTCTTTCCAGAGTTCTTGTTGGTAGAGATGAAAGAACTCATGACCACCTTGTACCAACATGAGATTTCGGGTGTCGGCATCATCTTGGACCTTGATGCCTCGCCAGACAGCGACCAGGCGACAACTTGCTCCCCCTTGATTGGGACTGAGAAAGGACATACACGGTGCAACATCTTTGAGTTGGTTTTTTATCCAATCCCCATCTTCACCAACAATCCACTTAGGTGTGAAACCCAGAGGCATCAACTGTTCATAGACGCTAAATGCGTATTGGGCATTTTCAGTCATTCGGATGACGGCTTTATCGGTGGGTGATTGCAGGATGCTATTAATTGCAGGAGAACTTTTAACTCTGGAACTGACTAGCTTTGCACCGTATTCATCAACAGATTTAAAGCGAACTGCATCTTTGCCATAGATGGCAAACTCATCACGTTGTGTGGTGGTGGTATTGCTAACTGTTACACCCTTATTCCAGACCAACTTCTTACCACTCTTCACACAGGTGTAACTCTTTCCACCACTGACACTCTTAGATCCCACCTTGCTACAAGCACTTCCCGCCTTCACTGCGGCATAGGAGTTTGAAGAAATCAGAACAATGGGAAGTGTGAGTGCAATTACGCGTAGAAGTTTCTTCGTATTCGGCATCTAACTACGTCCCAACTCAAGCGCTATCGCTTTCGACATGATTGGAAGCGCTTGATTAAATGAGATTCCATAGACCGTTTCAAAGGCCACCGGGAAATTAACTCCGGTACCTGTAATACGCCACATCTCCATAGTTGCTTCAGGGCCTTTGAGCGCTGTCAGGATTTCAACAAACATCGCACCTAAATCGTATTCGTGCCAGCGGTCATAGGTTTGTTGCCAATCTAAGGGTGCATTAAAGACAAAGTAATTCTCAATATGCGTTGAATTAAAAGCCTTATCTTTATATAAATCCTGAGACGTCAACCTTCTTTGATTCATATAACTCTCATAGGAATCGAAATAGACAGAGGCATGCTGAGCAAAGTGAGCTTGGCCTTCCCAGTACCAAGTTGGTGGCCAAGGATCAAGGAGGTATGCAGTCGGTGGTCGACCCTTCTTGAAAGTCATCTGCTGGACGATATGGGTGAATTCATGCGCCTCTAACGAACCGCTTATGTGATTTGTATCCATGTATCCCATAGTTTCAACAATCAAGAATTTACCAGTGCCATTAGTGAAAGCTCCACCACCCCAACAGGTCTCTTTACTCTGGCATGCTGTATTTGCAATCCATGGGCTACCGACATTGGGCAAGATCGTTTCCATTTGGTTTGTTGCCCAATCACGATCAGTGAAATTGAAGGCAAGGAAATAGACCTCTGCACTCGTTGGATAGCCTGCATAGAGTCTTGTCACCAAATCAATCGCCTTCTGTGGCTCCTTATTGGTGAGTTGAGTATTGGGCCCAAGAACTACTTTCAGAGTGATATCTGTCTTCTTTGAAGCAAGGATCTTCTCTCGACTCTTGCTCCAAGCCCCATATGCAATCCCTTTGTAATTCTCAATCAGATTATCGAAGCTCGTTGGTGCAGTGGGGTACTTAACTACAACTACTCCCTTATCCCAGACAAGTTTCTTTCCACTCTTGATGCATGTGTATGTCAGACCACTAACGACGCTCTTCATCCCAGCCTTACTGCATGAGCTCCCAGTTCTGACAGCTGCATAGGAAGCAGGAGTAAGAAGAACCATTGGAAGTATCAAGGCGATTAAGCGCAGGTGCTTCCTCACTACATCTTCTCAATTCTTATGGTGTCGTTATCGCCAGTACTAAGCAGAGAAATCTTTATGCCCTCATAGGTAATTGATTCACCTTGATACATAAAGTAATTCTGATCCCAGCCTTCCTTATCGCCGGCGACTCCGATTCCATTGATAACTCCCACCCCTTGATACTCTCTTCCAGGATTCGGATGTGGTTCACCCACGGATTGATAAGGTCCATGGTTAACACCAGGAATCTTCAGCGCAACTCCTACTGAACTTGGATTAGCAAAACCTTCAGGGTTATCCCATGTTGTATTTTTCGTCGTATCGACCAATGTGACCATTACTCCAGTAAAACCTGGTGCTAGTCCTTCAGACCATCTGTCACGTCGATGTGACTCAACCATAAGCAATTGACTGTTGCTCAATTTGATCATGGCTACTCGGTTGCCCTTTTGCTCCCGCTCAAGAGGAACTAACTTAATATCTGTTGAGGTCACCTTCGATTTCTCTACACAGTACAAGTCTTCTGGGTTGGTCCATCCCGTCGCCAGTGAATCCCAACTCAAAAGTGCTGTGCTCCATGAATCACCCGTGCTCAGAATTCCAATACGCCAAGGAATCTTCGGTGAGTGTCCAAATATTCCGTGGGAATGCAGCATTTCGTGCATCAAGTAACCCCACCGAGTGCGCATGGAATACCAAGTGTCACCACCTATGGCAAAGAGTGATGATGTAATTTTGCCGTACTTGGGACTTTCATACTTAACATCTCTGTCATACCACTGACCAGTCAACTTACCCACGATAGTTGGAGGGTGGTAGATCCAGATTGCCGTTGTATTTGAGATATCAACTTCAGCTTCAAGTAGTTTAAGGAACGAACTTGTCTTTTCTGCATCAGTAACACCTCCCTCACTCAGGGTATTACTGCCAGCAGCTTTACTGGATTCATTTTGATTTTCATAAGCAGTTGCAGGTCGAGGAGCTCGTAACCACTTATCGACTGTGACGAAGTTGTATTTGACCTTATCGTTTGAATACCAGTTGATCCATTCAGTTGCATTCTTGATATCGCTATTCCAATATGCGGAAGGAGATCCACTTCCGACGGCGTCAGAGAAATCAAATCCCACCACAATCACTTTAAAAGTGCCTGTTGATGAGAATCCTGGAAATGGAGTTGGTGGGTAGGCAATCCCAGGTCGAATCCATAATTTATTAGCACGCATATCTGGAAGCTGACATGTCGCTAGAGAATCAGGTGATGCTGGATTTACTACGGACACAAAGTTGTTCGAAATGCCTATATAGACCAACTTATTACCAACGATACGTCTGCACTCAAAGAGATTTCCTGAACTCTTTACCTGCACACCCAACTTCTCGCAGGAATCGCCTTCAGCAACTTTTGCAGCGATTGGCGAAGCAGATGCACTTGCAGAAGGTGTTGGAGAAGGATTAGCCACCGAAGGCTTTGCAACAGGAACAAGTACTCCCTTATCCCAGACCAACTTCTTCCCACTCTTCACACATGTGTAACTCTTTCCGCCGCTCACACTCTTAGATCCCGCCTTGCTACATGCACTACCCGCCTTCACTGCGGCATATGAATTAGAGGCAACAAGCACCATAGGAATCAATAGAGCCACTAAGCGCAGGTGCTTTCTCATACCTAGAGGTTAAAACCTCAGACCGACAATGTCACCACCTGCACAAACAAAGAAGCCCCAGGCGACGAACTCTGGGGCATCTAAGTTGTGGTCTCACTGGTGGGATTTGAACCCACGACCTGCGAATTCGTCGGAAAGCTGCTCTATCCGCTGAGCTACAGCGAGACACGGGCAGAAGGTAGATCTGAAACGGTAAGTGATTTCAAGAAAATATTCTTAATGTGGATAACTTCCAATATTGAATCCTTGCGGATTAAACAGCTACTCTTCTTCTGGCTTCGTCGGAACGCTGCTCTTTAGTGAAAGCTACAGAGAAAAGCCCGCAGAGAAATCTGCGGGCTTTTTCATTCCCGCACAAACCCCACAATGTCACTCCCAGTCACTACCCTTACCCCTATGGGATGGATAGCAAACCTCAAAGCAAAGCGCGCAGATAAAGCTGCAACCAATGAATACAACCGCCTGCATGAGATCTGGCAAGAAGATGTTGAGTCACTCAAGAAATTGATCACCGTCTTCACAGCAGCATCCAAGGGTGAAGATTCAGTACCCAATACACTGATGCAACAAAAGGGTGAGCACACTCTCTGGTCTGCCACAGGCATCTTCCACGAAACAGGTCGCACACCTTCCTCCTATGTCGGAGGCTCCACAGGAGT
>WLJF01000082.1 GCA_009701945.1 Actinomycetota bacterium | reverse complement strand
TAAATGCTGCAATACCAATGGTGACTGAGTGTGTGAGAGCGATGATGGTGTAGATACCGGCGCCTAAGAAGTGGCCAATGAGTGGAACAAGACCGCAGATAAAGATGATGATGCCGATAGCCACTGGTGATGGCAGACCCAAGATAAGTGCGAGGACAGTCATAAAGACTGATGCAAAGAATGAGACAAGAATCTGGCTACCCACAAATGCTCCAACGCGGGCAATGATTGCTTCGGTAAGTGCTGCAACACGTGGTCTGCGAGAAGCTGGAACCAACTTAAGTCCGAGCTCTGTTGCTTGAGGAAGAGAAGTAATGAAATACAAGGTAAGCACGATGATCGTAAGAGCAGTAAAAGTTCCTGAGAGAACGCTCTTGCCAACACCGATGACGCCACCGAATGCTGTAATCAGCAAGGTTCCATCAGATGTGACAGAGCTCAATTTCTTCTGAAGAGTATCAATAACTCCATAGTGATCATTGAAGTTGGCAATAGTTGCATTGTTCTTCAAACTCTCAAGCAATGAGGGTGCTGTTTCAATGAGGTTAGTACCTTGAGTAATAACAGGAGGAATAATCAGAGCAGCAAATAGCCCTACAAAAACGATGACTGCTGCAAAAATGATTGAGACCGCTCCTGCTCGCGATATCCCGCGTCTGCGAATAGCTTCAACTGCAGGATTGAGACCGGTTGCTAAGAAGAGTGCAACAAGAATCAAGACAAATACTTGAGAGGCACTTGCAAGCGCTCTCATCAGAACAAAGGCGCTGAGAGCTCCGATTGTTGCAACAAAACCAAAGTAGAAGGGATGACCGCGGTCCATAGGAGCCCCTGCTGCTCCAAAATCTGCAGCAATAGGTGTTTCTTTTGGTTTTCTCTTCATGCGCTCTGAAATGGCCATGCTTTATTGTAAAGGTACGAGAGAATAGGCCCATGGCACTTCGGATTACTGGGCTCGGCGAGGAGATCGCTGCCGTAACAGGCCTGCCTTGGAACATTCCTTTGGAAGAGTGGCCAGAAGATCCGATGCTCGCCGAAAAACGCGGTATTTCTCGCCACATCGTTCGCCTGGTTCGCTCAACCGATGACCCAGATTCTGAAGTTTATGCAGTGAAAGAGACTGTCTCTGAGTTTGCTAATCGTGAGTACAAAATTCTTCGTGAGCTCACTCAGCTTAATTCACCGAGCGTGCAGTCGATTGCCGTTATTGAAGGCCGCACCGATCGCAATGGGGAAGAACTTCCTTGTGCACTTGTTACTCGCTTCTTGCCGTATTCACTTCCTTATCGCGTCGTACTAAGCGATAAGAGCGTTACCGCAGAAGATGTAACGCTGATGGCAAGTGCCCTTGCACTGCTTCTGGTGCGCATGCACCTTCTTGGTTTCTGGTGGGGCGACTGTTCACTCTCCAACACACTCTTTAGACGTGATGCCGAAGGCTATGCCGCATATCTTGTCGATGCAGAAACTGGAGAATTTCAAAAGACTCTAACTGCTGGCCAACGCGAGCATGATTTAGAGATTGCGCACTTTAACGTTGCTGCAGAGTTAGAAGATCTTCAACTCTCTGGTGTTCTCTATCCAGGAATGGATCCAATCCGCGCAAGTACGGCCCTGATTAAGCGTTATCACCGTTTGTGGTCAGCGCTGAAAGATCGACAAGTTCTTGATCCCACAGATCGCCACGCAGTAGAGCGCGCAATGCGACAACTTCATGATCTTGGATTTGCTGTGGAAGAAGTTTCTGTTTCTATGGAAGAGGGCGAGAATGCGGGAAAGCTCGTCTTCCAACCAAAGCTCGTTGCAGCTGGCTATCACAAGAATCGTCTGCGCGAATTGATGGGTCTCGATACAGAAGAGCTGCAGGCAAAGAGATTACTTGCATCATTTGATCGCTTTAGAGGACGAGAGAAATCTCCAAAGCCTCCGATGTCAGATTCTGCGATGCGTTGGTTAAATGAAGTCTTTCACCCCACCGTCAATCTCATTCCACCAGAGCTTGAAGGGCGTATTGAACGTGCTCAATTTTTCCATGAAGTCCTTGAACACCGCTGGTATTTGAGCGAACGCACAGGCCACGATGTTGGACTAGAGTTTGCCGCGAAGTCATTTGTAGCAGAGGTATTGCCATTCCGACGCGACTCAGGAGTCGATGTACGTGTTGATGGCGTGATGCAATAGCGAGGAAGATGTCATGAGTTTGCCACCAAACTTTTCACAAGCTGTAGACCTGAGCTCACTTGGAAAGCCAAAACCAGATACAACGACTCCACTTCCCGGACTTGAAGTCACACCACTTAATTTGCAGGCAGAAGTCTTACCGCTATCTAAAACAAAACCAGTCATCGTTCTCTGCTGGAGTCCACGTTCTGCTGAATCAGTAGAACTTCTTCGCACTCTTGGAAGAATTGAAAGCGATGATGCAGGCAAATGGATCCTTGCCCAAGTCAATATTGATGAGCAAGCACCTGTTGCACAGGCTCTTCAAGTGCGCACCATTCCTTATGGCGTTGTCTTCATCGGCGGACAAGCAGTTCCCTTCCTTGAACAACCACTGACTGAACCTCAACTACGCGAAGTGATTAGCAAAATTCTGGCACTGGCAGCCCAGCAAGGAGTTGGCGAAGAGCCAGTTGAAGAGACTGAGCCAGAAGAAGATGAAGCACTTGCAGCTCTAGATGAAGGTGATTATGCAACAGCAGAGGCTGCATATAAGCGTCTGATTGCACGCAAACCTGCCGATGCTTATGCGAAGTTAGGCCTTGCTCAAGTGCAACTTCTCGCTCGCACACATGGCCTTGATGCTGCCAAGATTATGGAAGATGCCATCAAGAACCCTGACGATATTGAACTTCAGATTCAATGTGCAGATGTTGAAGTGATGAGTGGATATTTAGAGCCAGCATTTGATCGCTTACTACGTCTTCTTGTGCTCTTTGATGGCGATGAACAAAAGCGCATTAAGGATCACCTTCTTGAACTCTTTGCACTCGTCGATCCTGCTGATCCACGTGTAATGAAGGCCCGTACACAGCTTGCGAATGCCCTCTTTTAATGGCTAAAGACGTCGACCACTCTCAAGAACAGAAGTTTCTCTACACACTTCTCTTCCTCTTTGGCTTTGGCATTATGGCCTGGGTTCCTCGCTTTCCTGAGGTAAAGGCAAACCTTGGCCTTGATAACGGAGCATTTGGTTCACTCATGAGCACAGGTTCCATAGGCGCATTCTTTGGATTGCTCACCGTGGGTCACATCATCCATCGATTCGGCGCATTTAAAGTTACCTTGATATCAATAACGATTCTTTTTTCAAGCCTTGTGGCACTTGTCCACGTGCAGGCCAGTGCGCTCTTTCTTATCTTTAATATTCTCTTCGGTTTTGGAATTACTGCAGTCCACGTCTGCCTTAATAGCCAAGTCTTTCACTTCCTTGAGCGCAGCAAAATCAATTTGGTGACAAGTACCGCTGGATATTGGAGCGCTGGTGCATTGAGCACTGCGATCCTCTCTGGATTCTTAGTGGGCCGCGTAAGCCTTCTTACCCATATCGATTTTCTCTGCGCGGTAATTACCATTTTAATGTTTGCACTCGTTTTTCGATTGAGATCAGTACTGATTGAATCTAATGAAGATTCTGAGAGTGACTACTCGATTAAGGAGATATTTACCGGTTTCAGGATTGATTGGCCAGTGAGTTTGGGAATGGCGTGTGCCGTCTATCTCGAATTTGCTATCGGTGACTGGGGAACAATTTTTACCAAAGATCGTCTTGGAATCAACGCAGGTTTGAGCACCGCTCCCTACATTATCTTCACTGCAATGATGATCTTTGGCAGATTACTCATCCATCGCATACTTCCAAAAGCACCGCTGCATCTCTGGGTTAGACGCGCAGCTCTCCTTGCAGGTGCTGGCTTTGGAATCTGCATCATTGTCGCAACGCATCTGCCAGCCACTTTGAAATGGTGGTCTTACGGACTCTTCCTCTTAGCCTTCTTCTTTGCAGGCCTTGGCTCATCTTTCCTTGGCCCATCCTTCTTTGCAGCCGCAAATAGGCGCTCTTCACAGCCAAGCGCTGTGGTTGTGGGTCAATTTGGCGTCGTCAATAACGTTTTACTTTTTGGCATTAAGTGGATTGTTGCGTGGACAATTCAGTTCACAGGATCAATTGCACTTGCGATGATGATTCCCACAGTAATGATGCTTGCAACCGTCTTCTTCGTGAGCTCACTCGAAGAAGACTCGAAGTCTAAAGTTTAAACGCGCTCAAACCAGACTGTTGCAAGTGGCGGAAT
>WLJF01000081.1 GCA_009701945.1 Actinomycetota bacterium | reverse complement strand
TCTCTGATGAATTAGATGGCGAGTTCATCTCACTGCATGAAGAAGGTCTGCATGCAGCAGGCTCAATCTTCATCGTGCGGCGCGGATCTATTAAGGGATCTCGCTCATGGATTGTTGACCAAGAACGAGCTCTTGAAGGCGATGATCAAATTGGTTCGCTCTTCTTTTCCATCTATAGCCAGAGCGCACCGGCAGATATTCCGTCAGAGGTTTTTGTTAATCACGAGCCGGTTGATCGCGTTGCACTGGAGGAGTGGCTTACCTCCCTGCGTGGATCTAAAGTTTCTATCAAAGTTCCACAGCGTGGTGAGAAAGTTGAGCTCCTGCAGACCGTGGAACGCAATGCACATTACGCACTCGTTCAATATTTGAGTAAGCGAGCCACCGATGCAGCGGTCTCCGGAAAGGCTCTGTTGGAGCTTGAGGAGGAGCTACAACTCTCACGCACTCCGCTTCGCATTGAATGTTATGACATCTCTAATATCTCGGGCACATCAGTAGTGGCGTCGATGGTCGTCTTTGAAGATGGCCTTGCGAAGAAGAGTGAATATCGCAGATTCATTATTGATACAGATACAGCGCAAGATGACACCCGCGCTATGCATCAAGTCATCACTCGTCGTATGAAACGACTCTTGGCTGATCGCACCGTCAATCAGAGCGAGGTGGCTGAAACCGGCGGCAAGCTCAGTAAGTTTGCATACCCTCCTCAACTTATTGTGGTCGATGGTGGTGCACCACAAGTTGCTGCAGCCCAACGTGCGCTAGATGAACTTGGGATTACTGATGTTGCGCTCTGCGGATTAGCAAAGAGATTGGAAGAGGTCTGGATGCCGGGGGATAAGGATCCGCTGATCTTGCCTCGCACATCAGAAGGCATGTATTTGCTGCAACGCATTCGCGATGAAGCACATCGATTTGCAATAACATTCCATAGGTCGCGTCGCTCTAAGGTGATGCTGGAATCTCTCCTTGATGAAATCCCACAGTTGGGCGAAACCCGCAGAGCAGCGTTACTCGATCGTTTTGGCTCGGTAACAGCAATGCGTAAGGCCAGTGCAGAAGAACTTGCCTCGACTCCAGGCATTGGAGCAACAATTGCAGCAATCATCTTTGGCCATCTTCAAAACCTTTCACAATCAGGCGTTGATATGGCCACCGGCGAGATACTTGACAGCTAAGGCAGAATATTGACTATGCCAACGCAAGAGCTGCTGATTCTCACCGGAATGTCCGGTGCTGGGCGTTCTACCGTTGCCCACGCCCTTGAAGATTTGGGTTGGTATGTGGTCGACAACCTTCCTCCAGCCCTTCTTCCACAACTTGCTGAGCAGAGCCTAGATACTCATGCAGCGCTAGCTGTTGTTGTTGATGTTCGTGGAGGCAAGTTCTTTGATGAGCTCAACAACGCACTCTCTCAACTTAAAGGTGCGGCAACTACATACCGCTTGCTCTTTCTCGATGCGACAGATCAATCATTGGTGCAGCGTTTTGAATCCACTCGTCGCCCGCATCCATTGCAGGGCAAAGATCGCATTGTTGATGGCATAGAAAGAGAACGAGCAAAGCTTGAGGAGATTCGCGCCCAGGCAGATGTGGTGATTGATACATCTAATTTGAATGTGCACCAACTTGAGAAGAGAACTTCAGAGATTTTCGCAGCAGGAATGCTGCCTTCCCTCCGCGTCAACGTTCTCTCCTTTGGATACAAATATGGCATCCCTGTGGATGCTGACTTGGTTCTTGATTGTCGCTTTATTCCTAACCCACATTGGGTTCCAGAACTTCGACCGCTCAATGGTCTTGATAAACCTGTCTCCGATAAAGTTTTGGGTAGTGAAGGTGTGGAAGATTTTGTTAAGAGTTATGTCTCTGTTGTTCACAAGATGATTCCTGGATATTTCCGTGAAGGCAAGAAATATGTCACGATTGCAATTGGTTGCACTGGTGGCAAACATAGGTCAGTTGCGATTGCTGAAGAGATTGCTCGACAGTTGAGCACATCATCGAAGGATCTTGAGATCACAGCACATGCAACCCATCGCGATGTAGGACGGGAATGAGTTCTGATAGAAAAGTTGTAGCACTCGGTGGTGGCCACGGTTTGGCTGCAACCCTTACCGCTCTGCGAAGCTTGACTTCAAATATCACAGCGATAGTTACTGTTGCTGATAACGGTGGCTCAAGTGGAAGACTGCGACAAGAATTTCCAATCCTGCCCCCTGGTGATTTACGAATGGCACTGGCTGCCCTCTGCAGTGATGACGAGTGGGGCCGTAGCTGGGCTGAGATCATGCAATATCGATTTACAAGCGATGGTGAACTCAATGGCCATGCAGTTGGAAACTTACTTCTTGCAGCGCTGTGGGATAGAGATGAAGACACCGTTGCAGGACTCGATCGCGTGGGTGCTCTGCTGAAAGTTATCGGCCGGGTATTACCTATGTCATCGCAGCCGCTGGATATTGAAGCAACTTTTGAGAATTCGATAGGTACAAAGATTGTTCGTGGGCAGGCAGAAGTTGCAACTACAAAGGGTCGCTTGAAAGCGCTACGGATCATCCCCGAAAATCCCCATGCATATCCTGAGGCACTTACTGCAATTTCAGAGGCCGAATGGATCACGATGGGACCAGGCTCTTGGTTCTCCAGTGTGATTCCACACTTGCTGGTTCCGTCACAACGAGATGCAATCGTTGCATCGAAGGCAAAGAAGATTCTTTTACTCAATCTTGATACAGCAGATAAATCGGCGGGGGAGTATGCAGGGTATTCACCACTAGAACACCTTCAGATTCTGACTACATATGCTCCTGGAATCCATTTCGATTGCGTAGTCATCGATCACACAGCTGATGGGCAGAATCAATTACGCGAGCATCTTTCAACCATAGGTTCAGAGTTGGTTGTCGCAGATTTACGCAGTGCAGGGGCGCCTTTGCATCACGATGTGAAAAAATTGGGTCAGCTTTTCTCACACATAGACTCACAAATACTGGTTGGATAACCCCCATGGCAATGACAGCGGCAGTCAAAGACGAACTCAGTCGTCTTTCAGTTACTAAGCCGTGCTGCCGCAAGGCTGAAGTTTCATCCCTCTTGCGTTTTGCCGGTGGCCTTCATATCGCTGCAGGCAAGGTTCTTATTGAAGTTGAGCTTGATACTTCACAGAGCGCTCGTCGCCTGAAGAAAGATATTGCCGATATCTATGGCCACGATAGTGATCTCGCAGTGCTCTCATCCAGCGGGCTGCGCAAAGGCTCTCGTTATGTTGTGCGCGTTGTTGAGGCAGGAGATGCTCTTGCCCGACAGACAGGTCTGATCGATGCAAATGGTCGACCAGTTCGCGGACTTCCACCTCAAGTTGTTGCTGCCAATGTCTGCGATGCAGAAGCCGCATGGCGTGGTGCATTTATTGCACACGGTTCGTTGACTGAACCAGGTCGCTCATCATCACTAGAGATTACTTGTCCAGGTCCTGAGGCAGCACTGGCTCTCGTTGGAGCTGCGCGCCGTCTAAATATTGTTGCCAAAGCACGCGAAGTACGTGGTGTTGATCGTGTTGTAATTCGAGATGGTGACGCCATCGGAGTTCTACTCACGCGTCTTGGAGCACATGAAAGTGTTCTTGCGTGGGAGGAACGTCGCATGCGCCGAGAAGTGCGCGCAACCGCTAATCGCCTTGCAAACTTTGATGATGCAAACTTGCGCCGTTCAGCACGTGCAGCAGTTGCTGCTGCTGCCCGCGTTCAACGCGCAATGGAAATTCTTGGACCTGAGATTCCTGATCATTTGAAGGAAGCAGGAGAGCTTCGTATTTCACATGGTCAGGCAAGTCTTGAAGAGCTCGGCTCTCTTGCAACTCCACCGATGACCAAAGATGCAATCGCAGGTCGCATCCGTCGCCTTCTTGCGATGGCCGATAAAAGGGCACAAGAGCTTGGCATTCCAGATACTGAGGCAGGGCTTTCACCCGACCTACTCGGTGAATAAGAGATCAAGAGTGAGCCTTCGCACGCATAGCGACTGACCAGTAGCCATCTACAGGCTGATAGACTTCACCGCAGGCCCCCCAATGTTGTGGTGTAACAGATAGCCACCTATATGCGGGGCAATTCACTTTCTAGAAGAGGTTTTCACAATGATTAATGTCGGAATTAATGGTTTTGGACGTATTGGCCGCAACTTCTTTCGCGCCGCGTTGACCAACCCAAATATTAATATTGTTGCGATTAACGACCTAACCGATAATGCAACGCTTGTTCACTTACTCAAGTACGACTCAATTCTCGGTCGTCTTG
>WLJF01000080.1 GCA_009701945.1 Actinomycetota bacterium | reverse complement strand
TGTCGGAATTAATGGTTTTGGACGTATTGGCCGCAACTTCTTTCGCGCAGCGCTCACAAACCCAAATATCAATATCGTAGGTATCAACGACCTTACAGATAATGCAACTCTTGCTCATTTGCTCAAGTACGACTCAATCTTGGGACGCCTTGGTCTTGAAGTAACTCACACAGAAGACACCATTACTGTCGGCGGAAAGACCATCAAGGTATTTGCAGATCGTGATCCAGCAAATCTTCCTTGGGGCTCAGTCAAGGCAGATATTGTTATTGAATCAACAGGTCACTTCACTAAGGCATCTGATGCGCAGAAGCACATCACAGCAGGAGCTAAGAAAGTCATCATTTCAGCACCTGCAACTGATGAGGACATCACTATCGTGATGGGCGTAAACCACGAGAAGTATGACCCAGCAAACCACCACGTTATTTCTAACGCATCATGCACAACTAACTGCCTTGCGCCTATGGCAAAGGTTTTGGATGAGAAGTTCGGCATTGTCCGCGGTCTCATGACAACAATCCACGCATACACAAATGACCAGGTCATCCTTGACTTCCCACATAAGGATCTTCGTCGTGCTCGTGCAGCAGCAACAAATATCATTCCTAGCTCAACAGGTGCTGCAAAGGCGATTTCACTCGTTCTTCCACAGCTCAAGGGCAAGCTCGATGGTTTTGCAATGCGCGTTCCTGTTCCAACAGGTTCAGCTACAGACCTCACAGTCGAACTTGCGAAGGAAGCAACAGCTGCAGAGATCAATGCAGCGATGAAGGAAGCAGCAAACGGTTCACTCAAGGGATTCCTTACATATACAGAAGATCCAATCGTTTCTTCAGATATCGTGACAGATCCTTCATCTTGTATCTTCGATGCAGGTCTTACAAAAGCTATTGGAACAACAGTCAAGGTTGTCGGTTGGTATGACAATGAATGGGGCTATTCAAACCGCCTCGTTGACCTTGTTGGTTACGTAGGTAAATCTCTCTAATGTCTCTGGCTGACCTAGATGTAGCAGGTAAGCGCGTTTTCTTGCGGTGTGATCTCAATGTTCCTTTGAAAGAAGGAAAGATTACAGATGATGGCCGTATACGCGCTTCCCTTCCAACAATCAACGCTCTGCTTGCACAAGGTGCGAGCATTGTCATTGCAGCTCATCTAGGTCGACCAAAGGGTGAAGCAAAGCCTGAGCTATCACTTGCACCCGTTGCTGTGCGACTTTCTGAACTTCTTGGAAAGCCTGTTCAATTTGCAGGAGCAATTACTGGCGCAGATGTCACAGCTAAGGCACAAGGGCTAGGTGCTGGTGAAGTTCTTCTCCTTGAAAATATTCGCTTTAGCGCGGCTGAGACATCGAAAGATGAGGCAGAGCGTGGAGCACTTGCTGCAGAGCTTGCAAAACTTGCAGATTTCTATGTGGGCGATGGCTTTGGCGCAGTACACCGCAAGCATGCATCAGTCTTTGATTTAGCAAAGCTTCTTCCACATGCAGCTGGAACACTTGTTGCAGCAGAAGTTGAAGTTCTTAAGAAACTGACCATTAACCCTGTTCGCCCCTATGGCGTCGTCCTTGGCGGTTCAAAAGTTTCAGACAAGATCGGTGTTATCGCAAACCTTCTTGGCAAGGTAGATGTGATGGCTATTGGTGGTGGAATGCTCTTCACATTCCTTGCAGCGCAAGGGAAAGAGATTGGCTCATCACTCGTTGAACGCGATCTTGTTGACTCAGTCAAGGCCTTGATTAAGCAAGCAGAAGATTCAGGCGTGAAGCTCATACTTCCTACAGATATCGTTGTTGCGCCAACATTTTCGGCCGATGCAACTCCTACTCTTGTGAGTGCAGATGCGATTCCTTCCGATCAGATGGGCCTTGATATTGGGCCAGAGTCGGCGGCAGCATTTGCAGCAGCGATCAAGACATGTAAGACAGTATTTTGGAACGGCCCAATGGGAGTCTTTGAGTTCCCCAACTTCGCTCACGGCACAAAGGTTGTTGCGCAAGCGCTGACTGAAGTCGACGGAATCTCAGTTGTCGGTGGCGGTGATTCAGCAGCAGCTGTTCGCGCACTAGGCTTTGCAGATTCAGCTTTTGGCTATATCTCAACAGGCGGGGGAGCATCCCTTGAATACCTTGAAGGTAAAGAACTTCCAGGGCTGACAGCTCTCGATCTCTAATATTTCATACTAAGTACCATCAACAAAGGAGTAATACATGCGCAAGCCACTTATGGCTGGTAACTGGAAGATGAACCTCAATCACCTTGAGGCGATAGCAGTTGCACAGAAGCTTGTGTATTCACTCGATGATAAGGATTACGACGCAGTCGATGTTGCAATCCTTCCTCCATTTACTGATATTCGCTCTATCCAGACTATGGTCGATGGTGATCGCCTCCGTCTTCAATATGGAGCGCAAGACCTTTCACCTGAAGCATCCGGTGCCTTCACTGGTGATATCTCAGGTTCGATGCTTGCAAAGCTAGGTTGCACTTTCGTTGCCATTGGCCACTCTGAGCGCCGCGCAATTCATCATGAAGATGACGCTCTTGTTAATCGCAAGATTAAGGCAGCACTTGCCAATGAGCTCACACCAATTTTCTGTGTGGGAGAAGAGCTCGCAATTCGCGAATCTGGAACTCACGTCTCACATGTGATCCGCCAAGTGCGCGCTGGTCTTGAAGGTTTCCATAAGCCAGAGCTAAAGAAGATTGTCATCGCCTATGAACCAGTATGGGCAATCGGAACAGGCAAGACTGCAACACCAGAAGATGCACAAGAAGTCTGTGCTGCAATCCGTGAAGAGATTGAACAGATTGGATCTTCAGAGATTGCTGCCAATATGCGCATTCTCTATGGCGGTTCTGTGAAGTCAGCAAATATCGCTGAAATCATGAAGCAGCCAGATGTTGATGGAGCACTTATTGGGGGAGCAAGCCTTGACCCTGAAGAGCTGGCAAAGATTGTTAAGTTCCACGCTCAGGCGTAATTCAAGGCTTTCTTACTCATTCGGGTATCCTGTACCCCTACCTCTAGAGGAGTTTTACGAATGGCTTTAGCGCTTTCAATCTTTCTGATCATCACCAGCGTCTTGATGATTCTTCTTGTCCTTCTCCATAAGGGCAAAGGTTCTGGTCTCTCTGATTTATTCGGTGGCGGAATCTCATCAAACTATGGTGGTTCATCTGTCGTAGAACGTAACCTCGATCGCATCACAATTGTTGTTGGCGGTCTCTGGTTTGCAGGCGTTGTTGGTCTCTCACTCGTTTTGAAGGGTTAATTCATGGCTAGTGCAATTCGCGGAAGTCGTGTCGGCGCTGGTCCAATGGGCGAGGCCGAACGTGGCGATCAGATTGAGCGCGCTTCGGTTTCATACTGGTGTGCAAATGGGCATGAAGTGCGTCCATCATTTGCTGTTGAAGAGACTGTAGTTATCCCTGACCAATGGGATTGCCCAAAGTGTGGTCTTCCAGCAGGTCGCGATAAGAACAATCCACCTAGTGCTGTAGTAAATATCCCTTACAAGACTCACCTTGCATATGTGAAGGAGCGTCGCACGGATAAAGAGGGCGAGAAGATTCTTGAAGATGCTCTTCGCAAACTACGTGGAGATGACCTCGACTAAAGAGAAATTTATAGAGATCTAGCAGCAGCTAAGATTTCATCAATACCCGCTTTTCTATTCTGCAGATGCAGACGAAGGAGCGGGTATTTTCTTGTCGCAAGTGCTCGGTTATCACCAATTGCTTGAGCAAAGAGCAGTGTGCGAAGGCTGAAGTCACGGCCAGGAATCGCGTAATCGATAGACGTCTCACCGGTAATTTGTAAGAAGGATCCGTTCTTCTGGCCACCTTTATGAAATTGGCCAGTGGAGTGCAAGAAACGAGGCGCCCAACCGAATGATGTAGGGCGGGCAGATTTCTCAGCCAAGATTGCACGCAGTTCTGCAATCTTCACATCATCACGGCGATCGAGATAGGCCATGATTGCGATATATCCACCATCCTTTACATCTTCGATAAATGTTGCCAACGCATCTTTCAGAGACTGACCATCACCAAAAATCTCCACTGATTTATCTGTGCAGGCTGGCGTGAGAACAGGAACGACGTTATTCCATTCAGTAAGGGCTGCAGCAGTTTGTTCTTTAGCCTCAGTCACATTCGGTTGATTAAATGGATCAATCTTGAGCGCTGCGCCAATCAGGGCAGTGACCCATTCCCAGAAAATAAAATGTGCTCCAAGTGAACCTTCGACTGTGAGGTCTGCTCCACTTCCTGAATAGGCAACGGTAAATGCACCGCCAACACGAGCCCGTGCTACATCCTCAGTTGCAATGGGAAGTCGACCA
>WLJF01000008.1 GCA_009701945.1 Actinomycetota bacterium | reverse complement strand
GAATTACTGCAATGGGCTTATGTGCACTGCCGCCATCGAGTGCTTTATTGGCAAGGCGATCTGCATGTGAGTTCTCATCGCGGGGAATCCATGAATAGGTAACAAGGGCTGCAGGATGTGCATCGCGACATTGCTTAGCAAGGTTGCGCATATCTGCGTGCTTAATCTGCCAGCGCCCTGACATCTGCTCCACTACAAGCTTTGAATCCATAGCCACTTCAACAGTTGCCTGGGCATCTAAAGTGTTGATATGTGAAAGGCCTGCAAGGAGGCCGTTGTATTCAGCGACGTTATTGGTGGCAACTCCTATGACATCAAAGAGCTCTGCAACAATCTTTCCGCCTTCTGTAACAACGGCGCCATAGCCTGCAGGACCAGGATTACCGCGTGAGCCGCCATCGGCTGTGAGTTTAAAGTGACGTGCCACTACTTATCACGCACCAATATGCAGCGACATTCCTCGCAGCGAACGACTTCATCCTGGGCAAGACCTGCAATACGTTGAAGTTCAATGGTGTTGAGTGTGAGGTTGCAGCCTTTGCATTGATTACCAGCGAGTGCAGCAGCGCCAATTCCATTACTTCCTGCACGAATCTTCTCATAAAGTGCAAGGAACTCAGCGTTGACAGATTGTGTCGTCGCCTTACGGTCAGTCTCAATGCCTTCAAGTTCGGTGTGGATAGCAGCAAGAGCGTTCTCTTTACGGATATTCAGATCTGCTAAAACCATACCCAGCTCATTCTCTTCTTGAGAAAGTGTTGCGATGCGATCTTTAATTCCATCAACGCGCATCATGATTTCAAGTTCAACTTCTTCTAGCTCTGAGCGGCGTGCACCGAGTGTGCCAAGCTCATGTTGAGTCTGCTCAAGCTCTTTGGGGGTTCCTGTTCCTGAGGCCAGGCGCTTCTCATCGCGTTCAATGCGGGTAACTATCTGTTCAACATCGCCTTCAGCACGTGCAAGCTCACGCTTGACATCACTGAGCTCTGTCTCTGCAGCAATACGCAGGTCTCGAACATTGTTTGACTTAATAGTCGTTGATGCAATCTCAGCGAGTTCAGGAAGGTTAGCTGCCTTATTCTTCAAGGTCGACATCTGGTGATCGAATTTCTGGATATCCAGAATCGATCTCTGGTCACTCTCGCTTGCCTTCACAGCGTTACCTTACTTCATTACTTAACGGTGAATGTGTAGCTTCCTGCGACCACATGACCATCTGCTGATACAACTCGGTACTTCACCGTGTACTTACCTGGGCTCAGCGGAGCCTTGAGAGCGCTGGAGATTTTTGCCCCCGAGATAGTGGTGCTGCCAAAGCTGACTTTCATTCCACGGCTATCGGAGACAAGAATCGAATTGGGATTCTTTCCCTTAATGACCAAGATATCTTCACCAAAGTGCATAGTGACCTTATTGGTTGTCTTTGCTACTACCGCACCCTTTGCAGGAACGGTGCTTTCAAGTGCTGCATGGGCTTGAGCCGCAGGTGAATTAAGAATTGGAAGAAAGAACAGCGCACTTACAACTAGCGAGATTCTTATCTTCATGTCGTGATTGTTGCACGCAATTGATAGCCCATGGCAACATTTCTTCATGGCCAAACGAATTCCCTCGCAGGTGAAGGACTTTTACTCACAGGCACCTTTAACGCATCAAGAAACCATGCGTGAAATGAGAGAAAGAATTCTGGAGATCATTCCTGAATGTGAGGAAGTGGTCAGCTATGGGATGCCTGCATTTAGAGTCGATGGCCAAATAGTTGCTGGAATTCTGGCTAATAAGAACCATATTGGTTACTACCCCTTTAGCGGATCCATCCTTCGCCTCTTCCCTGAAGAGCTTGCGAAATATGTCACCACAAAGAGTGCGATACATATCCCGATTGGAAAGCCACTTGCTAAAGGACTTTTGAAGAAGCTGATTAAGGCGCGCATCAACCAATAAAATATGGATTATTCTCCTCCCATGAATCTCACAACATGTCTCTGGTTCGATGGCCGCGCACGGGAAGCAGCCAACTTCTACACAAGTATCTTCCCCGATAGCTCACTTGCAGATAATTGGATTGCTCCCACAGAAACACCAGGCAATGAACAGGGTTCAGAAGTACTGGTTAACTTCACAATCTTTGGTCGCCCCTTCATCGCACTCAACGGAGGACCACAGTTCCCGCACTCTGAAGCGATTTCATTCCAAATTCCATGTGCTGATCAGACTGAGATTGATAAGTATTGGCAGATACTCACAACAGATGGCGGACAAGAAAGTCAGTGCGGCTGGCTTAAAGATAAGTTCGGCATCTCTTGGCAGGTTGTCTCATCAGAAATGGGTAATTACTTGGGTGGAGTTAATGCTGAAGGTCGCCAACGCGCAACGCAAGCGATGCTTGAGATGAAGAAGATTGATCTTGCAGTGATGAAGAGGGCTTACGAAGGAAAGTAATTACTGTGTGGGCGGCGAGGGTTTCGAACCCCCGACATCCTCGGTGTAAACGAGGCGCTCTACCACTGAGCTAGCCACCCGGCTATGTACTGCTCGCGAATACTACTTTATATAAGCGAAAGTACGAAAATCGTGCGTGAAGTATGCGTGGTTAGAGCGCTGCAATAGCGCTCTTGTAATCACCATTGTTACGAGCATCGCCAAGACCATTAACTACAGTCCAACGGATGATGCCCTCTTTATCAATGATGAATGTGCCACGCATTGCGCATCCAAGATCTGCATTGAAGATTCCATATGCCTGCGCTGCTGCGCCATGTGGCCAGAAATCTGCAAGTACTGGGAACTTATATCCCTCTTGCTCAGCGAAAATCTTCTGTGTAAATGGAGAATCACATGAGATTGCAAGAACTTGAACGTTATCGTTTTGAAAGGCTGCAAGGTCATCGCGAATTGCGCAGAGTTCACCAGTGCATGTGCCTGTGAATGCAAAGGGGATAAAGAGAACGACTACGTTCTTCTCTCCCTTAAAGGATGAGAGCTTTACCAGTTCTCCATATTGATTCTTTAATTCGAAATCTGGTGCGGCTTGGCCAATGGTCAGTGTCATGGCGCGAATCTATCGCTTGCCCGCCTTACGTGCCACTAGACGAGTTGCTGTCCAATCTTTTGCAACGGCCAACGTTGATGTCTGGCTCAATCCACATGTGGGTGCAGCATCTTGGATATCACTGGGTTCAACATGGCCATCGCGACCAACCTTGGGAGTCAGAACCCAGATAGGACCGGTCTCAGATAGATATGCCATGGCATCCATTAATTCATCAACGAGATCACCATCATCCTCGCGGAACCAGAGCAAGACAGCATCGACAACTTCATTGGTTGAATTCTCGAGAAAATCTGTGGCGACAATATTCTTGATATCAGCGCGCAGAGCATCATCACAATCGGCTCCATAGCCGATTTCCAGGATTAGCTCTCCTTTAGCAAAACCCATGCGCATTGCCACAGGATAAGTCCAACGGATGAGACCGATATTTACAAGGGTTTTGGCGCCCTCACAGCCGATTTTTTTGCGCTCATCCCCCTTTGACGGAAGAATACGGCCATGACCGAATTCGCCGGATCGCCAGATCAGATAATCGACCAATTAGTAGATACAGATCCTGCTGAAACGGCTGAATGGCAAGCCTCCTTCGATGCAGCTCTCAATGCTGCTGGCCCAGTGCGTGCTCGTTATTTGATGCTCCAACTTCTCAAGCGAGCGCATGAGAAGAAGATCGGCCTTCCTGACCTTCGCACTACCGATTACATCAACACTATTTCTCCAGAGAATGAACCAGATTTTCCAGGAGACGAAGATATTGAGCGCCGTATTCGCGCAGCAGTGCGTTGGAACGCAGCAATCTTGGTGCACCGTGCTCAGCGTCCAGGAATTGGCGTAGGCGGACACATCTCTACATACGCATCATCTGCGGCGCTCTATGAAGTTGGTTTTAACCACTTCTTCCGCGGACAAGATCACCCAGGTGGCGGAGATCAAATCTTCTTCCAAGGTCACGCATCTCCCGGAATGTATTCACGAGCATTTCTTGAAGGACGTTTCACTGAAGATCAGCTCGATGGTTTCCGTCAGGAACTTTCACATACAGCTGGTGGATTATCTTCATACCCACATCCACGTTTGATGCCAGACTTCTGGCAATTCCCAACTGTCTCCATGGGTATTGGGCCAATCAATGCAATTTATCAAGCGCGCTTTAATCGTTACTTACATAACCGCGGAATCAAGGACACAAGCGATCAGAACGTCTGGGCATTCCTTGGCGATGGTGAGATGGATGAGGTCGACACACTCGGTGCTATTGGACTTGCATCGCGCGAGAAGCTCGACAACCTCACCTTCGTAGTGAACTGTAATTTGCAGCGCCTTGATGGCCCTGTGCGCGGTAATGGCAAGATTATTCAAGAGCTCGAATCCATATTCGGTGGAGCAGGATGGAATGTCATCAAGGTTGTGTGGGGCCGTGGATGGGATCCACTTCTTGCACAAGACCGCGAAGGTGCACTCGTTAACTTAATGAATACAACTCTTGATGGCGATTACCAGACATTTAAGGCTGAAAGTGGCGCATTTGTTCGCGAACACTTCTTCAACCGCGATCCACGCACAGCTGCGATGGTCTCTGGATATTCAGATGATCAGATTTGGAACTTAAAGCGCGGTGGCCATGACTATCGCAAGCTCTTTGCTGCATATACAGCTGCAACAGAGAAGAATGGTCGCCCAACAGTAATTCTGGCTAAGACAGTCAAGGGCTGGACTCTTGGTTCCCACTTCGAAGGACGAAACTCAACGCACCAGATGAAGAAGATGACTCTTGAAGACATCATCGAATTCCGCGATCGCCTTGAGATTCCATTGCCAGATAGCGCTTTGGATAAATACACACCTTCTTACTACAAGCTTCCGGCAGATTCTCCTGAGATGAAGTACTTGGAAGAACGTCGTCGCGAACTCGGTGGATCCATCCCAAGCCGTCGCAAGGTCTCTCGCCCACTTCAACAACCTGCTGATGAGGCATATGAATCAGTGCGTCGTGGTTCAGGACAACAAGAAGTAGCAACAACGATGGCATTTGTCCGTATGTTGAAGGACCTCATCAAGGACCCAGGACTTGGCAGCCGTCTTGTCCCGATCATCCCTGATGAAGCCCGCACATTCGGTCTTGATTCACTATTTCCAACTTTGAAGATCTACTCACCACATGGTCAGCAGTACATGGCAGTTGACCGTGAATTGATGTTGTCCTATAAGGAATCAACATCGGGAGTCATCCTTCACGAAGGAATTAATGAAGCGGGATCTGTTGCTTCATTTACCGCTGTGGGCTCTTCTTACTCAACCCATAACGAGCCAATGATTCCTATCTACATCTTCTACTCCATGTTTGGATTCCAGCGCACAGGAGATGCCTTCTGGGCAGCTGCAGACCAGTTAGTTCGTGGATTCGTTCTCGGTGCAACTGCAGGTCGCACAACTCTTAACGGTGAAGGTCTGCAGCATGAAGATGGCCATTCACACCTACTTGCTGCAACCAACCCAGCAGTCGTTGCATATGACCCAGCGTTTGCATATGAAGTCGGACATATCTTTAAAGATGGTCTGCGCCGTATGTATGGAGAAGATAGCGAGAACATTTATTACTACATGACTGTATATAACGAGCCATATATGCAGCCTGCTGAACCAGATCACTTAGATCTCGAGGGTCTGCTCAAGGGAATCTATCTATATTCAGGCGCATCAAAGCAGCGCAAGAAGAATGCTCAACTCTTGGCATCTGGTGTTGGTGTTAATTGGGCTCTTAAGGCACAGAAACTTCTCGCTGAAGATTGGGGCGTTGCAGCCTCCGTCTGGTCAGTAACTTCTTGGAATGAGCTACGTCGTGATGGTCTTGAAGTAGACCGCCATAACATGCTCAATCCGAAGGATAAGAAGAGCGCATATGTCTATGACAAGCTCAAGGGAACGCCTGGACCTGTCATCGCAGTCTCTGACTTCATGCGCGCTGTGCAAGATCAGATTTCACCATGGGTGCCTAATGCATTCCATTCACTGGGAACAGATGGCTTTGGTCTCTCTGATACTCGCGGTGCTCTTCGTCGCCACTTCAAGGTTGATGCAGAATCAATCGTTGTCGCAACTTTGGCTGAACTTGCTAAGGCAGGGGAAGTGAAGGAATCCGTAGTTCAAGAAGCTATCGATAAGTATCGTATTTTCGATGTTCGATCAGCAGATGCTGGCAACACTGAAGGTTCAGGTTGATCAATCGAATCCCCGTCACCGACATCTCCCCCACAGTATTTTTTGGGGGAGATTTCGTTCCTGTAAAGGCGATTGCCGGTGAAGAGATTCCAGTAAGTGCAACAATATTTCGCGAAGGGCACGATCTTCTCGGTGCCGATGTAGTTCTCTATAACGCACAAGGCAAAGAGCTTTCGCGCTCAGTAATGGCTGAACAGTGGCGTGGCGGAGATCGCTATCAAGGTTCTATACGTATTCCAGCTCAGGGTAATTACACATTCACCATCGACTCATATGACCACCCATTTGCCACATGGATTCACGATGCCGAAATCAAGATTCCTGCAGATATCGATGCTGAACTCATGTGCACAATCGGCTGCACTATCTTTGAAGAGAAATTAGCTGAAGATTCATCTGCCAAGTCAATGCTCACTGCAGCAATCAAGATTCTTCGCAATACAAAACTCGCCGCGATGAATCGCTTCTCGCAGACATCAACCGAAGAGATTCGTGCATATTTCACAGCACATCCATTACGTCGCCTCATTACATCAACTGAGCACTACCCAATCCGCGCAGATCACGAACGCGCACTTGTGGGCTCTTGGTATGAATTCTTCCCCCGCAGCGAAGGCGCCAAAGTTGGAACAGATGGCACAGTTATCAGTGGAACATTTAAGACCGCTGAACTTCGCCTTCCTGCAGTTGCTGCAATGGGCTTCGACATTCTCTACCTGCCACCTGTTCATCCCATCGGAACAAAGTTTCGTAAGGGAAAGAACAACACCCTGACACCCACTGCCAGCGACCCTGGTGTTCCTTGGGCAATCGGCAATAAAGAAGGTGGCCACGATGCAATTAACCCTGCGCTCGGCACCATGTCTGACTTTGAAAACTTCGTTAAAGCTGCAAAGAAGGTTGGCCTTGAAGTAGCGATGGATTTTGCTCTCCAAGCATCTCCTGATCACCCATGGGCCACAGAACATCCTGAATTCTTTACAACGCGTCCGGATGGATCTATTGCATATGCAGAGAATCCTCCGAAGAAGTATCAAGATATCTATCCGATTAACTTTGATAACGATTACAACGCAATCGTTGCTGAAACTCTTCGTATTCTGCGTCTTTGGATCTCTAAGGGAATCTCTATCTTCCGCGTAGATAACCCACACACCAAGCCAGTGCACTTCTGGGCTGAGATTATGAAGTCAATTCATGCAGAAAGCCCTGATGTCATCTTCCTTGCTGAAGCATTTACCAAGCCATCGATGATGCATGCGCTCGGAAAAGCTGGCTTCCACCAGTCGTATTCATATTTCACGTGGCGGACCAGCAAGCAAGAGCTCACCGATTACGCCACTGAAGTTTCACAACAAACTAGCGCCTTCTTCAGACCCAACTTCTGGGTCAATACTCCCGACATTCTGCCTTTCCATCTGCAATCAGGAAACCCTGCAATCTTTGCAATTCGCGCAGCCCTCGCCGCAACGCTGACTCCATCATGGGGAATGTATGCGGGCTATGAACTCTACGAACATCGCCGCTTTAAAGAGGGCGGTGAGGAGTACATGGACTCTGAGAAGTATGAGATCAAGATCCGCGACTGGGATGGCGCTACCAAGAAGAAGTTAACACTTGCTCCATTTATCACTCAACTCAATTTAATTCGCAAGAAGAACGTTGCACTTCAGCGTCTTCGCAACCTTCGATTCCACACAACTGAGAATGACTCAATCATCGCTTACTCAAAGCGCGATGGAGATAACCTCATTCTTGTCGTTATCAACCTAGACCCTTCATTTGCACAAGAGACAACAGTTCATTGGAATATGTCAGAACTCGGTTTGCAGAAAGATAACTTTGAGGTAACGGATTTGATTGATGGCGCATCATATAACTGGTCAGCACACACCTATGTGCGCCTTGATCCAACAAGGTTGTCTGGCAAAGTCGTTCACATTGCGCAGGTAAAGCTTTAAGATTACGCATGTCTTTTTTCTCCCGCCTCTTTAAGGGCGCAAAATCGGGAGAAGAAAATACTTATCTTCCACAAGGTTCATACCTCAATCCCTATTCAACGTTGGGCGAACTCGACTTTCACCTGATCGCCGAAGGTCGTCACGAACGTTTATGGGATGTACTCGGTGCACACATCAAACGCGAAGCAGATGGAACGCTCATTGGTACAGCCTTCTCAGTCTGGGCGCCGAACGCGCAAGCTGTAAGTCTGGTGGGCGATCACAACTTTTGGGATCGCGCTACGCACCCTATGGTGCGCGCCGGTTCCACCGGTATCTGGGAAATATTCATTCCTGATGTTGGGCCCAATACATGTTACAAATTTGCAATCTGCACCATCAACGGCAATTGGATTGATCACGCAGATCCGCTGGCGCGTGCAACTGAACATCCACCTCGCACCGCATCTGTCGTTACCGAATCCACTTATAGTTGGAGTGATACACAGTGGATGGAGAATCGAAAGAGTTACCAACCATGGCGCTCCCCTGTCTCTGTCTATGAAGTCCACGCTGGTTCTTGGCGTCCAGGTCTGTCGTACCTACAGATGGCTGAAGAACTTGTCTCCTATGTTCTCGAACAAGGTTTTACCCACGTTGAATTCTTACCGATTACCGAACACCCATATTCACCATCGTGGGGTTATCAAGTCACTTCTTTCTTTGCGCCAACATCGCGCTTTGGTTCACCCGATGAATTCCGCTATCTCGTTGATGCGCTCCACCAAGCAGGCATCGGTGTCATTCTCGATTGGGTTCCTGCTCACTTTCCAAAAGATGAATGGGCTCTTGCAAAGTTCGATGGCACAGCGCTCTACGAACATGCTGATCCACGGTTAGGCGAGCACCCTGATTGGGGCACTCTAATCTTTAACTTCGGGCGAAACGAAGTCCGTAACTTCCTCGTCGCTAGCGCTCTCTATTGGCTAGAAGAGTTCCATATCGATGGCCTTCGAGTCGATGCTGTCGCATCCATGCTCTACCTCGATTACTCACGTAAAGAAGGCGAATGGTTACCCAATAAGTTCGGTGGTCGCGAGAATCTCGAGGCAGTTCAGCTCCTCCAAGAAGCGACATCAACTGCTTATAAGCACCATCAAGGCATCATGATGATCGCTGAAGAATCAACAGCGTGGGGTGGCGTCACCAAAGAGACTTCTGGTGGAGGCTTGGGCTTCGGCTTTAAGTGGAATATGGGTTGGATGCACGACACCCTCGAATATCTGCAGCATGAACCTATTCACCGCATGTATCACCACAATGAAATTACCTTCTCCATTCTCTATGCCTGGTCTGAAAACTTCATGCTTCCGCTCTCCCATGATGAAGTAGTTCACGGCAAGGGATCACTGGTAAATAAATTCCCCGGAGATCGCTGGCAGAAGCTTGCAACTCTTCGTGCGCTCTACGGATTTATGTGGGCACATCCAGGTAAGAAGTTGCTCTTCATGGGTCAAGAGTTTGCTCAGAATGATGAGTGGAGCCAAGAAGCAGGTCTTCAGTGGTACCTCACTGAGTTTGCTGAACATAAGGGCGTACAGAAAGCACTTGCCGATATCAATCAGAGTTATCGGGGACTGCCATCTTTGTGGGAGAAAGATATCTTCGCCGATGGATTCCAATGGATTGTCGGCGATGATGGAGCAGGAAATACACTCGCATTTGTTCGCTGGTCCGATAAGGGAATTCCTGTTGTCTGCGTAACCAACTTCTCTCCAGTGCCGCACGAGCAATATTCACTACCTTTGCCAGTTTCTGGCGTCTGGCGTGAAGTCGTTAATACCGATGATCTAAAATATGGCGGTAGCGGAATTACCAATAGCTCATTTGCAGTCGATGTCGATACAAACTTGTATGCAACTGTGCGTATTCCGCCACTTGCAACAGTCTGGTTTGAGCGCGTTTAAACTTTAGACTTCGAGTCTTCTTCGAGTGAGCTCACGAAGAAGACGGTTGCTAGCATCATCACTGTGGGAATCATCATCGCAAGTGCAATTGATCCTGTGAACTGAATTGTCCACGCAACAATCCACTTAATTCCAAAGAGCAGAACGTTATTGACGACGCCAAATTGACCCACAACCACAGCGCTTGGCTGTGAAGAGCGCCTATTTGCTGCTGCAAAGAAGGATGGGCCAAGGAAAGATGAGCCAAGACCTGCAAAGAAGAAGGCTAAGAGGAAGAGTCCGTAAGACCACCACTTTAAGGTGGCAGGTAGATGTGTTGCGACAATGATGCAGATTCCAAAGCCAGCACCTGCAAGAAGTGCTGCGCGTCTAACCCAGAGATGCAGTGGTGCTTTTGGAAGTATGCGGTGGATGAGCAATCTGCCAAAGATCATCATTGCAGTGAAGATAATGTAGGGGGCGGTGCTCAAACCTGCATTAATTCCGAGTCGATCTTTGGTAAAAATCGTTCCCCAGTCACCGATTGCAAATTCGAGATAGACGGCACACGCCATTCCCAAACTCACTGGCCAGTCGATTCTAAAACCGGTAAATATCTCCTTAATCGAGTAGTCACTCTCAGAATCTTCATTAGATTCAATCAGTACTGATCTCAAGCGAATAACGAGTGCAAACATTAAAATGGTAATTACCGCGCAGAGAAAATCGATATGGGTAAGAAGGCTTACGCGGCCCACTAAGAATCCAGAGAGGATTGCAGTGCTCAATGCACCAGCGCTCCAATATCCAGCGGTACTTGTCACCAAATTGATTTTGCTGCGTTCAAGGAAGTGAAAGACTTGGCTATTAAGGCAGACGTGGACTGCAGTAATTCCAAATCCGAAGAGAATGTTAAATACAAGGAAAAGAAAACTTGATTGCACGTGGACAAGTGCCACAAGGCTTGAGAAAAGAATCGTTATTGATATCAAGGTAACTTTAAATGCGCCAAATCTATGGATGATATGACCGACAGTGAGCAATCCAAAGAATGCGCCAATGGAACCTGTGCTCATGAGTGAACCAAATGCTCCGTTATCAAGGCCAAGATTTGCCTTTACCTCAGGAAAGCGAGGAACCCAGGCCATAATGCCAAAGCCAAAGAGGAAGAGAAGTGTGTAGAGAAACTTCTGTTCTTGAGAGT
>WLJF01000079.1 GCA_009701945.1 Actinomycetota bacterium | reverse complement strand
GGCGCAAGAGAACAAGTGCAACTAGTGCCCATGCTGCAGAGATCATCAACGGTAATACCCATGTGTCACCACTGATAGGCAGTACCCACGCAGCAATCAGCGCACCTGTGACAATCGCACCATTGACTAACACGTCATAGACAGCAAAGACGCGACCGCGGAAAACATCGTCAATCTTTGATTGCACAAGTGCATCATTAGTTACTTTCACACTTTGACCACAGAGCGCTGTGAAGAAAGCAGTTGCAGCAAGAAGAAAAGGAGTGCGATCGATAACAAGTAAGAGTGCGCTCACACTGGCTGCTCCAATAGATAAGCGCATCCAACGATGTCGCCCAACTTTTCTCACACCATAAGGAGCAGCAATGGCGCCAATAATGAAGCCCACTGCAGCGATGGAGAGGGTGAAGCTAAGGCCAGCAAGACCTGCCTCACTATCTGCAGGATCATTAAATGTGTTGCGCTCTAGTAATAGCGCAGTCAGTGTGAAAGCTGTGAGGCCACCACGGTGAAGTGCAGTTGCAGCAATACCTCTGGCAGCATCTGCATGCTCTTCAAGGAATTTAAATCCATCGCGCATCTCTCGCAAGCCTTGAGTGAAGCTGCCTCGAACTTTCTCGTGAGGCAGTGGGCCAATCTCATCCTTCTTTAAGAGCCCTGCAAGAAGTGCTGCGGCAAGAAAGCCACACGCTGCAACAAGAATAATGATGGCATCTGCATGGTCGGCGGAAGCGTATGTATCAAGAAGCCTGCGAATTCCAAGCCCTATGCCACCGCCCAAAACAACCCAGACAGATCCACCAGTGACAGCAATTGCATTGGCAGATATCAACGAATGAGGCGTTGTCATCAAAGGAATACCTGCAGAGAGCCCAGCGAGAATCAATCTGTTCACACCGAATGCAACGAGAACGACCACTGTTATCTCAACGCCTGTGTAGTTGTTAAAGATAAGGAAAGCAATAACTACAAGAGTTACTGCACGTGTGAGATTTGCAAAGAAGATTGCACGTTGCCTGGAGAACCGATCAAGAATTGTGCCAACAAATGGACCGACAATGGAATACGGAAGTAAGACAACAGCAAATGCAACTGCGGCATTTACCGCACTTGCTTGTCGCTCTGGTGAGAAGAGGACAAAGGATGCAAGTGCACTTTGGAATATTCCATCGGTGAGTTGACCAGTCCATCGCACTCGAAGCAGGCGAAAGAGTTTGACATCTCTAAGAAGCTGCCAAAAGGTCATGAAGTAAGCGTAGTTAAAGAATTTGGATTATTCTTCTCCTGCTATGAAAACCAAGCGAGGATTCATCGACTATTCACTCGATAAGCGTGCAACCCTGCTTGCACTCTTTCGTGGTGTTGTCGATGCATGTGATGCAGACCCTTATTTGATGAGAGCTGCCAAGCACCATGGCGAAAAAGCAGGCAGAAAGTGCCCAGTCTGTAAGAAGGATTCACTTGTTGAACTTCGCTACACATTTGGCGATCAACTCGGTCAATACTCAGGTCGCATCAAAAACGGCGATGAGTTATTGGAGATGGAATCTGAATTCGGTGAGTTCTCTGTGTATGTCGTTGAAGTCTGCCGCGATTGTTCTTGGAACCATCTCTGCGCAACCTACTTATTAGGAGATGGTCGCGAGCGTAAAGCGCCTCGCAAAACTCGAACACTTGAAGACGAAGACTTTGCTTCGCTGAAGTAGCTGTATTTCCCCAGTAATCTAGCCACATGATCAAGACAAAGTTAATCCGCGCCGGAGTATTCCTTGCTGGCTTTGGCTTTGTCGCTGGAGCAACACTCTTTGCCTTTGCTTGGTTTACCGTCTCCATCCCTGATCCCAATGCATACGTCAATAGTCAATCCACCATCATCCAATATTCCAACGGATCTGAAATTGGTCGCATCGGAACTCAGAACCGACAGATACTCCCTCTTGCAAAGATTCCACTTCGTCTTCGCTATGCAGTCATGGCAGCAGAAGATAGAAACTTCTATTCCAACCGCGCATTTAGCGCAACAGGTATTGCACGTGCACTTCTTAATAACTTGAAATCAGGTTCACTCAACGGTGAAGGTGGTTCCACCATCACCCAGCAGTATGCAAAGACCGCATTCTTAACACCGAGCCGAACAATCCAACGAAAGATTAAAGAACTTGTTATCTCACTCAAACTTGAGAATGCTTTAACAAAAGATCAGATTCTTGAAAATTACTTAAATACTATTTACTTCGGCCGCGGTTCATATGGCGTGCAGACAGCTGCGCAGCAGTACTTCAACCGCAATGCCAACCAATTAACTATTTCTCAGAGCGCAGTCATCGCAAGCATCTTGCGCTCACCGGGTTACTACGATCCTGTTTTATCGAAGGAAAATGCAAAGAGGCTAGAGGGCCGTTTTGCATATGTCATCCAAGGAATGCTTGATAAGAAGTGGATTACTGAGGCAGAGGCAAAAGCTGCAAAGCTTCCACCTGTTGCACCTCGCACCACATCTGGGCAACTCAGCGGTCCTAAGGGATACATCATCGATGCTGTGCAGAAAGAGTTGAGCAAACTTGGATTTACACAAGACCAACTTCTTGTTGGTGGTTATGTGATCAAGACGACCCTGGATCAGCGAGCACAGCAATCTGCAGTGGATGCGGTAAATAAGTTCACGCCAACACCTGCTCCAACAAATCTCCACATAGCACTGGTTGCAATTCGACCAGGCACTGGTGAAGTCATTGCTATGTATGGTGGAAAAGATTATGTAGTGCGCCAATTAAACGATGCCACTCAATCAATTGCGCTAGCCGGCTCTACCTTTAAGCCCTTTGCTCTGATTGCAGGGCTTGAAGCTGGAATACCTCTTACTTCAATGTGGAACGGTGATTCACCACAAACATTTGATGATTTAGGTAAGCCATATCTTGTCTCCAATTATGGAGATGAAGGCTGGGGCCAAGTAGATCTTCTGACTGCAACACAGCACTCAGTCAACACCGTCTTTGTCCCACTCGGAATTAAAGCCGGCATGGATAAAGTTGTTGATGCAGCAAGACGTGCTGGAATCCCTGAATCTGTGGCGATGATTGCAACACCATCTGTAGTACTAGGTGTTGCAAGTCCACATGTGATCGATGTTGCTAACTCTTATGCAACATTTGCAGCACAAGGCGTTTACTCAAAGCCATATATGGTCGCATCTGTCACTGGTCCAAATAAAGGTGTGCTCTATGAAGGTAAAGCTGTAACGCAAGAAGTATTTAGTAAAGATGTCATGGCAGATTTAACATATGCACTCAAAAGCGTAGTTAATGGTGGAACGGGTGGCGCAGCTCTTGCACTCGGCCGCCCTGCTGCAGGCAAAACTGGAACTTCACAATCAAATGCCTCCGCTTGGTTTAGCGCCTACACGCCACAACTTGCAGCTTCCGTTGCACTCTTTCGCGATAGCGCATCTGAATCCCTTAACGGTATTGGTGGACTCACATCTGTCACAGGTGGAACTTTCCCTGCAAAGATTTGGACAGCATTTATGAAGGGCGCTCTTAAAGACGAGCCAGTCATGAGCTTTCCGGCACCATCAAATATTGGCGGCCTAGACCCAGTCGTGATGACTAGCGGTGGTCGCCAAACAATGAAGAAGAAGTAGTAACCAATGCGCGTTTCTACTCGCGTAGTTCTACTTCTTGCTCTGCTTGCATCCCTCTTAAGTTTTGCAAAGTTCAACCATTGCGCGCAAACTGGCTGGCAATCACCTGATCAATATGTGCACGCCTGTTATTCAGATATCCCAGCTCTCTATGGAGAGCGAGGCCTGGATAAAGGAGTGTGGGCATATAGCAGCGGCGCAGACTCAGTTGAGTACCCCGTCATCCAAGGTGCGATTATGTGGATTACTGCAAAGGTAATTCCCCATGGAATAAATAACTACTTCTATACAAGTGCACTATTGCTAGCGCTTCTCTTTATCTTCATCTCATTTATTACCTTCAAAATGAAACCTGAGTTTGGATACTTACTCCCACTTGCTCCTGCAGCAGTTGCATCTCTCTATATCAATTGGGATTTGTGGGCGATTGCAATGATGATGCTTGCTATTTATTGGTTTGATAGAAAGGCAGAAGTTGCGAGCGCCGTTGCACTTGGTATTGCAATCTCAACAAAGTTCTTACCTATCTTCTTACTTATTCCCATCGCTATTATTTTCTTTAGACAAGAACGAATCTCAAAGTTTGTGAAGTACGCAGCAATTTTCATTGCAACATTTGCTCTCATTAACTTGCCAGTTGCACTCACCACCCCCGAAGGCTGGTGGCGTTTCTATGACCTTAACCTCAACCGCGGTTCTGATTGGGGATCGCTCTGGTATGCACT
>WLJF01000078.1 GCA_009701945.1 Actinomycetota bacterium | reverse complement strand
CTTCTGGGCGAACAATCAAATCCACATAACGCATACGAACACGTGTCTCTTCTGACATCGGTTTGTGGTCGTTAGGAAGCGGGCGAAGAGACTTTGAAGCAAGTGCCCATGACGTTGCAAGGATAGAAAGTTCACCGCGCTTGGAAGTAATGATTTCTCCAGTAACAGAGACCATGTCACCTAAATCAATATCTGATTTCCACGCATCAAGTAAATCTTGACCAACTTTGTCGAGAGATAACATCGCCTGCATTTCGGTGCCATCGCCCTCGCGAAGAGTTGCAAAGCAAAGTTTTCCTGTGTCGCGCTTAAAGATGATGCGACCTGTCAGGCTTTCGATATCTCCGGTTGCCACATCAACTGCGAGGTCTGTGTACTTCTCGCGGACTTCCTTCAAAGATTTAGTGCGTGCTACTGCAACCGGATATGGCTCAATTCCGCGCTCAATAAGGCTTGCACGCTTCTCGCGACGAATCCGAAGTTGCTCGGGTAGGTCATCCTCTGTGGCGGGCGAGTTATCAGTTGTCATAGTGCAGTGAGTCTACCTTTTCAGGCTACTGATTCTTCTCATGAATAAGGCGAAGGCCGATAAGAGTCAGATCTGGCTCATGCTCATCGATTGTTTCAGAAACTCCAATAATGAGTGGAGCAAGGCCACCTGTTGCAATCACGGTGGGAGCATCATCGTAATCCTTCGCCAATTCTGCAGTGATTCGATCAACGAGACCATCAACTTGTCCGGCAAATCCAAAGATTGTTCCTGATTGAAGAGCTTCAACGGTGTTCTTTCCAATTACGTTCTTTGGTCGAATAAGTTCAACCTTGCGAAGCTGGGCTGCGCGAGCAGCAAGAGCATCCACGGAAATTTCAATTCCAGGGGCTAACGCTCCACCGAGGAATTCACCCTTAGGAGAGACAACATCCAAGTTTGTTGATGTTCCAAAATCCACAACAATTGCTGGACCACCATAGAGAGTGTGAGCCGCAAGAGTATTAACAATGCGATCTGCTCCAATCTCTTTTGGATTATCAACTAGGAGCTGAACGCCTGTCTTAGTTCCTGGTTCAACAATGGTGATTGCGATATCACTAAAGTACGAATCAATCATCGTGCGAAGCTCACGAAGAGTTGCAGGAACTGTCGAACAGATGGCAAGACCTGTGAGTGAATATCCGCTGATGAGCGCGCTGTATTGGAGCCAGAGTTCATCTGCAGTAGTGCGTGGATCTGTCTTAACGCGCCATGATTTGATGAGTTGATCTTTATCAAAGATCCCCAAAACCGTATTTGTATTTCCGACATCAACTGTTAACAACATGGCTACTCCGCTCTCATATCTAGACCAATATCAAAAACTGGAGCGCTATGCGTAAGCGCACCAATTGCCAAGAAATTAACTCCTGTTGATGCATATGCCTTCGCATTCTCAAGTGAAATTCCACCTGATGCTTCAAGCTTGGTTGCACCAGCGACTATGGAAACTGCCTCTGCACACTGCGCAGGACTCATGTTATCCAGCAGCACCACATCAGGCTTTAAGGGCAAGACTTCACGCAACTGATCCAAGGTATCGACTTCGATTTCAATCTCTGAAGTTGGAAACTCTGCCCGGACCTTTGAGAAAGCCTGGGCAACTCCCCCTGCTGCTGCAATGTGATTATCTTTAATGAGCGCAGCATCGCTGAGTGACATGCGGTGATTAGTTCCACCACCCATGCGCACTGCATATTTCTCAAGTAGTCGCATGCCTGGAGTTGTTTTACGAGTATCGCGAATCTCGCAGGTTGTACCTGCGATGGCATCGACCCATGTGCGAGTCAGCGTTGCGATGCCGCTCAAATGACCTAAGAAATTAAGTGCTGTGCGTTCTGCAAGCAAAATGGCGCGAGTATCACCGCGCACCGTCATCAAGACTTCACCCTGCTTGACCGATGCACCATCCTTCGCAAGAACTTCAATATCAGTTAGTCCTACCTCTTCAAGAACTGCGCGAGCCATATCAATACCGGCAACTACGCCAGCTTTGCGTGAAACAAAATCAGCAACAACTTTTTCACTACCGGACACAGTTGCCACAGATGTAATGTCTTGGCCACCTTGCAGATCTTCAGCGAGTGCTCTCTTAATTAGGTCGCGATCGATCATTTCCCAACCTCCTGATAGCCACTTGTCCAATAACCTTTTTGATCTAACTGTTGCACGATGCGCTTCTTCCACAAATCACTTGTCTCAGGGAAATCTTCACGCCAGTGGGAGCCACGAGTTTCTTGTCGAATGAGCGCAGCCTTCACAATTGTCTGAGCAAGCTGGAATAGGTTAGTTGTCTCCCATGCTTCAACGCATGGTTCTATGCTCTTCTTATCTTCTATGCGAGTCAGATCTGAACTTGTCTTGAGTAGCGAATCCGATGAGCGCAGCACGCCAGCACCGCGGCTCATACTCACTTGAATGTCATGGCGAACTTGTGGATCAAGCAGAATAGCTTGAGATGCATTCTCGATAGGTTCACTCTTCTCAGGCAAGTGCTCTGCAATGTCTGCCGCAATGCGTGCACTGAATACAAGGCCTTCAAGAAGTGAATTAGATGCAAGTCGATTAGCGCCGTGAACGCCAGAACATGCTGTTTCACCGCATGCATAGAGGCCATTGACACTTGTTCGGCCATTGAGGTCAACGCGCACTCCACCTGATGCATAGTGCGATGCCGGAGCCACAGGAATCAAATCTTTCAGTGGATCAATGCCATGAGAAATACAGGATGCATAAATGGTTGGGAAACGCTCTTTAAATCCTTCAAGGTGGCGAACATCGAGCCAGACATGGTGAGCACCAGTTGTATTCATCACGCGCATAATCGAGATTGCCACAACATCACGTGGTGCAAGTTCTGCAAGGGGATGTATTCCTTGCATAAAGCGCACGCCTTTATCATCAACAAGATATGCACCTTCACCGCGCACAGCCTCACTAATCAATGGTTGTTGTCCCTCTGAATTATCACCAAGCCACAGTACTGTTGGATGGAATTGAATGAATTCAACATCAGCAACCTTTGCTCCTGCACGAAGAGCCAATGCCACACCATCTCCTGTTGAGACAGATGGGTTTGTTGTTTGAGCAAATACCTGACCTAGTCCTCCTGTTGCAAGGACCACAGCACGAGCAAGACCTCGGCCAACGCCATCACGGCTGCCTGCACCAATTACGTGAAGAGTAACTCCGCACACTTCACCAATATCGTTCTTGAGCGCATCGAGAACAAGAGCATGTTCAACAACTTCAATCTCAGGATCGTTCTGCACTGCAGCAAGAAGTGCGCGTGAGACCTCAGCTCCAGTTGCATCTCCCCCTGCATGCAAGATGCGATTGCGAAGGTGTCCGCCTTCACGAGTAAGCGCTATTTCACCGCTATCTTCTTTATCAAAGATTGCACCACGTTCAATTAACTTACGAACAGCTTCTGGGCCCTCAGTAACAAGTACGCGCACAGCATCAACATCACAGAGCCCAGCACCTGCAACAAGTGTGTCTTTCTCATGAGCCTGCGGTGAATCACCATCACCAAGTGCTGCTGCGATACCACCTTGAGCCCACTTTGTTGAGCCTTCATCAACGCGCGCTTTTGTCACAAGCAAAACTGATAATCCATATGTGCGACATTGCAGCGCAGTAGTTAGTCCCGCAATTCCTGATCCCACAACAATGACATCTGCTGTTGCAGTCCAGCCCGGAGTTGGCGCTAATAACTTCATGCGCGATTTCCCATAGCCATATTGTCAATCAATCGCACACCATTTATCCACCCGGCGACAATCGCGCGAACCTCACGAGTATCTGATTGAGCGTGAGCGAAGGTCTTCTCATCGATGAAATCTGCATAATCAACAGTCAGCGCACTTTCACTGGCCAAGATCTCTCTCAATTCACTCTCCGACCGTGCTTGGGTCAATGCTCTATAAATCACCTGTGCTGCGTTTCGACCTTCTTCAGAAAGTCGCACGTTGCGAGATGAGAGAGCAAGTCCATCGCTTTCACGAATTGTTGGC
This sequence comes from Actinomycetota bacterium, assembly GCA_009701945.1. GTDB lineage: Bacteria > Actinomycetota > Actinomycetes > Nanopelagicales > Nanopelagicaceae > Planktophila. The sequence goes on along the minus strand of WLJF01000078.1, from coordinate 460 downwards.
GCAGTGATGATTTCAATATCTCCTGCAATTGTTTTGATCAATTGCAGTTGTTGAAAATCTTTCTCTCCAAAGATCGCCACTTTTGGTTTTAGTAATTCAAAGAACCGATTGACCACAGTGAGCACTCCATCGAAATGTCCTGGTCGAGATTTACCTTCATAGATATCACCTATCGGCCCTGCAGATTTCTTTAGATAACCATCAGGATAAATCTCTGCTTGAGTAGGAAGCCATAGATGTGTAACTCCGGCAGCTTCGGCAATTGCAATATCAATATCTGGTGTGCGGGGATATTGCGCTAAATCTTCTTGATTCTCAAATTGCAAAGGATTAACAAAGATACTTGCAACAACATCAGAGCTATATTTCTTAGCAAGTGCAAAGAGTGAAGCGTGTCCGGCATGAAGTGCGCCCATTGTTGGAACAAATGCGCAGGCAGAAGGAAGCTGGCGAGCATCTG
>WLJF01000077.1 GCA_009701945.1 Actinomycetota bacterium | reverse complement strand
GGTGGCCGAGGCCCTGGTGAGACAAAGATTGAAACTGATCGCCGTCGTATTCGCGACAAGATGGCGAAGTTGCGCCGTGAAATCGCTGAGATGAAAGTTTCTCGCGATACCAAGCGCCAAGAACGTAAGCGTTTCAATATCCCATCGGTTGCAATCGCTGGTTATACCAACGCTGGAAAATCATCACTTTTGAATGCGCTGACAGGTGCGGGGGTACTTGTTGAGAATGCACTCTTTGCAACACTGGATCCAACAGTGCGTAAGTGTGAAACGGCAGAGGGACGCGTTTATACGCTCTCTGACACAGTTGGTTTCGTTCGACACCTTCCACATCAATTAGTCGATGCATTCAAATCAACGCTTGAAGAAGTATCTGGCGCAGATCTCATTGTTCACGTTGTTGATGGTTCGCACTCTGATCCCTTTGAACAAATTCGTGCGGTCAGACAAGTCATCTCTGAAATTGGCGGGGGAGACATCCCTGAAATCATCGCAATCAATAAGGTGGATATCGCAAGCCCTGATGTTGTGATGGAGATTTTGCGCAGAGAACCCAACAGCTATGCATTCTCAGTCCGCTCCGGATTTGGTGTTGATGGATTAGTTCACGCAATTGAGAAATCTTTGCCACATCCGAGTGTTGAAATCACAACTGTGATTCCATATAAGCGTGGCGATCTTGTGAGTGCTATCCATGAGCATGGGGAAATCCTCAGTGAAGAACATCTGGCTGAGGGCACCGCAATCCACGCCTATGTTGATGGTGGGCTGGCAAAAGCGATTGAAATTGCCACTTCAAAGCAGGAATAAAGGCGACACGCCGTTGGTTGTATGGTCTATAAAGGTGAGAATGCGCAACTATTCGCGCATGTCGGGTAACTTCACCCGCTCATAAGAGATCTATGGAAGCGAGGTGATAGCAGTGGCAACAGATTACGACACACCCAGAAAGACCGACGAGGAGCTTCACGAAGAATCGTTAGAAGAACTCAAAGCTAAGCGCGTTGATGCACAATCAGGACAGATTGATGTTGATGAGGCAGAAGCTGCAGAGAATCTTGAACTTCCAGGAGCAGACCTTTCGGGTGAGCAACTAGCAGTTCGAGTTGTTCCAGTTCAGTTAGATGAATTCACCTGTTCACGTTGTTTCTTGATTCATCACATCACACAACTTGCTAAGGGCGAAGGCGCTAAAGCAATTTGTAAAGAGTGCTCGTAAGTTCTTCAGATTTTCTAGAACTTACCAACCAATACGGAGTGGAATCACGTTCATCCTTAAGCGTGATTTTCACACCTGTTGGAATCCAAAATTTGATCGCTAAATAAGCTGCTGGATCTGCATCTCGGGTCCGTAGAAGTCTCATTTCATCCTTGGTCAGCAACTCAACCTTGTCGAGGAATTTCAACTCGATATGAGCGCGTCCAATGCGCAACTCCTTCTCATCAATAACGATCTCTGAACGTGCGGAGAAGGCGATGCCAACTATTCCGATGGTTGCAGCGAGCCAAGCAATAAAGGCGCTTTGGTTATCAAAAGCTGCCCAGATTGCAATGACGAGGGAGAGTAGAAGGAAATAGATGAAGGCGAGAAGCCACAGTGGGGGACGTATCACTTCTTTAAAGGCCACGAGCGCTAGGTTATCGTGCAATTCATCAAGTAACCTAGCCACATGAGTCGCGTTGCAAGTACTACGCCTCCTGACGGAGCGCAGATTCCAGAACGCCATCCACTCTCACCAACTACCGGATCACAGATTCCATCTCACTTTAAACATTGTTTTGGTTGCGGAGAACTACATCCAACCGGTCTGCATCTTGTTGCACATGTTGGGCAAGGCGCAGATATCACTGCAGAATTTGTAGTTACTGAAAATCATCAAGGAGCGCCAGGCTTGGCACATGGTGGTCTTCTCTCACTCGCATTCGATGAAGCACTTGGAAAGTTGATGTGGTTGCTTCGCGCACCTGCTGTTACTGCTCGACTAGAGACTGATTTTCTTAAGCCCGTTCCTATTGGGACAAAGCTATACATCACAGCGCGTATCACGGGACAGGTGAACCGCAAGGTGTATTCAGAGGCAGAAGGACGCTTAGGAGGTCCTGATGGAGAGGTTGCAGTCCGTGCTGCATCTCTCTTTGTGATTGTGCCAATGAAACACTTCCTTGAGAATGCTCCAGCTGAATATATGGAAGCGCTGCGTAAGAATCCTGAACTTCTCTCCTTTGTCGATCCAGAGTTTGATATCAACCCATGAGCGATTTTCAAGTATTAATCAAGCGCCTTGATCTAGATCTTCCACTTCCTCAGTACTCAAAAGGTGGAGATGCAGGGGCGGATATCGTCTCTCGCATCGACATCACGTTAGCGCCAGGTGAGCGCGCACTAGTGCCGACGGGAATCTCTATCGCACTGCCTGACGGGTATGTGGCACTTGTTCATCCCCGTTCTGGCCTTGCAATCAAGCATGGCGTCACGATGGTCAATGCACCAGGAACTGTTGATGCTGGCTTTCGCGGAGAGCTGCAATGCATCATGATTAATCACGATCCCAAAGAGAGCGTCACCTTTAAGCGTGGAGATCGCATTGCACAATTAGTCTTTCAAAAAGTTGAGCGCGCGCAGTTTATTGAAGTCGATGAGCTGCCAGGTTCTGGTCGAGGCACTGGTGGCTTTGGATCAACGGGGCGCAAATGACGCAACATGAAGATCGCGACAAAGTTCTAGCTGCTTTTGGTGGCAAGAAGGGACTAATTGACTCTGGAATTCCTGCAGTCATTTTTCTTGTTGTTTTCAATGTAACCGATCGACTCAATAGCGCACTCTTCGCATCAATTGCAGTCTCTGCCATTCTTACGATTATTCGTTTAGCTCGTCGCGACACTATCCAGCACGCACTCAGTGGCTTTATTGGTGTTCTTATCTGTGCTTGGTTTGCAAACCGCACAGGAAATGCGAGTGATCTCTATATTCCTAAACTGCTCACTAATCTTGGATATGGAACTCTCTATCTCGTAGGAAATCTTGTGGGATGGCCAATCCTTGGTTTGATGCTGGGGCCAATCCTGGGGGAGAACCTCAAATGGCGAAATCATCCTGAGCGAAAGCGTGCATACACACTTGCAAGTTGGTTATGGGTTGCCATGTTCTTTACGCGTATTGCTGTGCAGTATCCGATTTATCGCAGTGGAAATGTGAATCTACTTGGAACTGTGAACTTAGCTATGGGTTACCCACTCTTTATCGCAACTGCATATGGTTCATGGATGGTGCTTAAAAACGCACCCAAACTACCTACTGAGCAATAAAGCAGCCCTTAATAAGGTCTTCAGCAGTAGCTGATGCAACAAAGAGAAGTTCATCTCCTGCGATAAATACATCACTTGGCGTTGGCGCAATGACTCGTCCATCACGCACAATTGCAGCAAGGGATGCATCTTCTGGAAGAGTTACTTCTTCAACTGTTTTTCCAATACATGTTGATGAATCAGGAAGTGTGAGTTCAACAAGGTTTGCTTGACCTTTTCGGAATGAGAAGAGTCGAACTACATCGCCAACGCTAACTGCCTCTTCTACGAGCGCTGCAATGATGCGAGGGGTCGATACAGCAACATCTACACCCCAGGATTGATCAAAGAGCCATTCATTCTTTGGGTGATTAATGCGGGCAACAACGCGAGGCACACCATATTCGGTCTTACCAAGCAATGATGCAACAAGGTTGACCTTGTCATCTCCTGTTGCTGCCACAAGAACCTGACAGGTGTTGAGCTGTGCGTTATCTAGGGATGCAATCTCACACGCATCAGCCATCAACCATTCAGCATCTGGAACTGAATCTATTTTGAGAGCCTTAGGGTCACGGTCAATCAGAAGTACTTGATGTCCATTATCAAGAAGTTCGCGCGCAATAGCACGACCAACATTTCCAGCTCCAGCAATTGCAATTCTCATTCTTTAAGCACCTGGCCCTTGTGTGAGAGCAGCTTCTGCTGTTGCCATCGCATCGTCGCGAATAGTCATATGGACAAGGTCGCCATCTTGAAGAACCGTATGTGGTTCAGGAATAAGACCTTCACCAAGTCGAGTCAGGAATGCAACACGTGCTTGTGAGGCAGATTCGAGTTCTGAGATTGGACGTCCATACCAATCAAGGTGAGGATGAACCTCAAGCAGTTGGACTGTGCCTGTTGCATCGCGCCATTCAGAGCGAGCACCACCTGGTGCAATACGGCGCAAGATTTGATCTGTTGCCCAGATAACTGTTGCAACTGTTGGAATTCCAAGGCGCTGATAAATTTCCGCACGGCCTGGGTCATAGATACGAGCAACAACATTGGTGACGCCATAACTTTCACGCGCAACGCGAGCTGCCAGAATATTTGAATTATCGCCATTACTTACGGCTGCAAAAGCTTGAGCTCCCTCGATTCCTGCTTCAAGCAAGGTATCGCGATCAAAGCCAACTCCAACGATTGTGCGACCTTTGAAATCTGGTCCAAGACGACGGAAGGCTTCTT
>WLJF01000076.1 GCA_009701945.1 Actinomycetota bacterium | reverse complement strand
TGCCGTAGTGAACACGAAGATCTTTAATTTCAAGACGCATCTGCTGGCACTCCTAGGTAAGCCTCGATAACACGTGGGTCATTTTGAACAACTGATGGAAGATCATCTGCAATCTTCTGACCGAAGTCGAGAACTGCAACGCGATCAGAAATTCCCATAATGAGCGACATATCGTGCTCAATGAGAAGGACGGTATATCCCCTATCGCGAATCTTCTTAATGAGATTTGCTAGTTCAACCTTCTCAGCAGGGTTAAATCCTGCTGCTGGTTCATCAAGAAGCAATAGCTCAGGCTCTGTTCCCAGTGCACGAGCGATCTCAAGACGGCGCTGATCTCCATAAGGAAGATTCTTCGCAAGTTGATCTGCGCGATGATCGATACCCATGAGAGTCAAGAGCTCATGTGCACGCTCTTTACTCTCTTTCTCTTCACGACGGTTAAGCGGTGTACCGAAAAGTGCGCGCACGAGTCCAGTCTTCTTATGAACATCGGTAGCTGTAATGACATTTTCTAGAGCAGTCATATCTCCAAAGAGGCGAACGTTCTGGAAAGTACGCGCAAGTCCTGCCTTAGTGACTTGATGGCGCTTAAGTCCTGAAAGGTTCTGGCCTTTGAAGGTAATTTCACCTGAAGTAAGAGGGTAAACACCGGTAACAACGTTAAAGACTGTTGTCTTTCCAGCACCGTTTGGTCCGATAAGTGCACAGATTTCACCCTTATTAACATGGAAGTTAACTTCATTAAGCGCTGTCACACCACCGAATTTAATCGTGACGTTCTTGAGTTCGAGAAGTTTCTCAGACATTACATGGACCTCTTCTCTGTAATCTTTTCGCGTTTCTTGCGAGGCAATAGACCATCTGGACGAAGGTTCATCATGAGAATAAGAACTGCGCCGAATACTAATTGGCGAGCTTCAGAGATGAATCGGATGCGCTCTGGAAGATAGGCGAGAATTCCTGCTCCGAGGATGACGCCCCAGATATTTCCAATTCCACCGAATACCACGCAAGCAAGAATCAAGATCGAAACATCGAACTTAAACATATCTGGTGAGATCACCATGACCTTAGATGCATAGAGAACGCCTGCTGCGCCACCGACAGCAGCACCAATCACGAATGACCAGAGCTTATAGACGAGGGTGTTAACCCCCATAAGTGCTGCAACATCTTCATCCTGACGAATTGCTTCCCACGCACGACCTGGACGGCGCACGGTAAATCTGCGAATCATCCAGACAACGAGAAGGATCATTGCAAAGACCAACCAGAAGTATGTCTCTGGGTGCATCAGATCAAAGTGGAGACCAAAGAATGTAGGAGGATTAGGAATTCCTGGAATTCCGTTAGGCCCACCAGTTACTGAAATGTTGATTGCAACGATACGAACGATTTCACCGAATCCAAGAGTGATAATTGCTAGGTAATCACCGCGAAGACGTAGGGCTGGCAGACCTAAGATCACGCCAGCGATCATTGCAAAGCCAATACCGAAAGGCATGATCTCCCAGGTATTCCACCCGTAGAGAGTGGAAAGAATTCCTTGTGTGTAAGCACCGATTGCAAAGAATGCAACGTAACCAAGGTCGAGAAGACCTGATTTACCCACAACAATATTTAGACCCAGAGCCATCATGATGAACATGCCGACTGGATAGACCAATACATTCTGGAAAGAGGTAATTGGTGTGTTGAGGAAACTTGTTGGTCCCCATGTAGCTGCAAATGGGAGAAGGCCAACAAGGACGATCATCGAGAGTACAAAGATTGTGCGTACTGGACGTGACCAGCCCGCCCAGATCTCGGCTCCCTTATCGCGAAGGTTAAATGAAGATAAATTAGCCATCATGTCCTCGTCTGCTGAACGGCTTCACCAAAGAGACCGTTAGGCTTAAATAGAAGTACGACTACAAGTACGGCGAAGACAGTTACTGCCTTCCACTGTGAACCAAGCATCGCCGATGCAAATTGCTCAAGCATGCCCAGTGCAATTCCACCGAAGAAAGCGCCTCGGAGATTTCCGATGCCTCCAAGAACTGCTGCAGTAAATGCTGCAATTCCCATATTGAATCCAACGTTAAAGATTGTGTTCTCATAGACCGTTGTGTAAAGGAAGGCTGCAGCGCCGGTTGTAAGACCGCCGATACAGAAGGTGAGGGTGATGACTCGGTTGATATTGATACCCATCAACTTTGAGTTCTCTTCAGACATAGACACTGCACGAATCGACTTACCAAGTCGTGATCGGGTAACAAACTGATCGAGCACTACGAAGATGATGATGGGAGCGACAATCGTTAAAACAGTGTCAATTCTAAAATTAGCCCCGTGGAATTCACCGAAGCTCCACTTATCAAGAAGTCGAGGTGTAGTCATCGGGCGTGAAATTGTGATCATGCGCATTCCTTCAAGAAGGAAGATGGAGACTCCAATTGCTGAAATCAACGATGCGAGTCGGTTTGCTCCTCGTGCGCGAAGGCGACGGTAGGCAACTAGCTCGACGATGATCGCCAAGATTGCACATGCGAGCATTGATGCAAGGAGTGCAAAGGCGAGTGTGTAGACGAGCTTAAATCCATGAAGTGATGGAGCGCCGATGTCATATCCAAGGAAGTGCACCTCAATGTAAAGGGTGGCAAATGTTCCAAACATAAAGACTTCAGAGTTTGCAAAGTTAATGAGTCTCAGAACTCCGTACACCATCGTGTACCCGAGCGAGACGAGCGCATAAATGAGACCGAGAGCGAGCCCTTGCAGTGCAAGGCTCCAGAACTGGCTCGTGACTACAGAGAAATTCATATCAACCGATCTGTTGAGGTGAAGAGTGTTATGAAGTGTGGCCACTTCCTAGTTTTACCTGGGAAGTGGCCACACCTTTACTACATATTTACAGCGTTACTACTGAAAGCAGAGCTTATTAAGCAACTGCGTCGTAGTTGATTACGCCATCCTTAACGAGGTATCCACCAACTGGAGCTCCACCGATGATGTCGCCATAACGGTTGAACTTGATGACGTCTCCGCCAACACCCTTGAATGTACCTGAGTTAACGCAGAGCTGGATAGCTGAACGTGTCAACTTACCTTGGCTGATGCAGTCAAGGAAGATGTTTGTAGCGTTGAATGCTGTTGTTGAGTAAAGACCAGGAACCTTGATTCCTGTGATCTTTGTGAACTCAGCAAGCTGCGCCTTTGTAAGGATTGAGTCGAATGGGACGTCAGCAGCTGTTAGACGAACGCCTTCTGCTGCCTTACCTGCAAGACCTGGGAAGTCAGATGTGTTTGTTCCATCACCTGAAGCCAAGATGCCTGTGTATCCGCCATCGCGAAGTGCCTTGAAGAGCTTCGCTGCATCTGTGGTGTAACCACCGTAGATAACAACGTTAGCGCCTGAAGCCTTAACCTTTGAAGCAACTGAAGTGTAATCAGCTGTTCCCTTTGCAACAGAGTCTGTTCCAACAACTGTTCCGAGCTTCTTAGCTGTTGGGAGTGTTCCCTTAGCAAGAGGTCCGCCGTATGTTGTCATGTCATCGATTACGTAGTACTTAGGGTTTGTAACACCCTTAGCTGCGTAACGTGCAAGAGCTGGTGCCTGGAATCCATCGTGTGCAACGACGCGGTGGAAGATTGGGAATCCACGATCTGGAGCCTTTGGATCTGTTAGTGAAACAGCAGATGCTGAAGGAGCGATCATTGTGAGTCCTGCTGCACGGTATGCAGGGAATGAGTTACGTGCTTCACCAGAACATGATGTTCCGATAACGCCGATAACTGCCTTGTTAGCAGCAACACCAGGAGCGATGTTTGCAGCAACTGTTCCGTCGCACTGTGAGTCAGCCTTGATGAGTTCAACCTTTACGGCTGGGTTCTTTGCATTGTAAAGAGCGATTGCATAGATCGCGCCTGGGATCTGATCCTGGCCGAGCTGTGCATCTCCACCTGTAAGTGGGCCTTGGAATGCGAGTGTTACTGATTTCTTAGCAGCAGCTGAAGCTGGTGATGTAGCAACTACGCCAAGGGCGAGAGTTGCTGCAGCAGCAATAGCTAGACCGCTTACGATCTTCTTATTCATGTATTGCCTTCCTGTTTTTTCTTGCTTGTGTCCCGGGACAGGGAGGTGAGAAGAGTAATGCTCAACCCCTACTTGAGACAAGGCGTAATTGCCCGAAATACGGCGTGGGAGGTTACTTTTGCATCACGAAATTAGGTGATTTTCCTGTGGCTCAGATTTGCTAGGACGAGCTACTTATCCAGGGCGGCCTCAGGGGAAATGACGGCTTGGGCGACCTCTTTCATGGTCAGGCGGCGGTCCATTGCAGCCCTTTGAATCCAAGAAAATGCTTCTGGCTCTGAAAGGTTTAGCGCCTTCATCAAAATCCCTTTGGCTCGATCAATAATTTTTCGAGTCTCAAGTCGTTCATGGAGATCGGCAACCTCTTCGGCAAGTGATTTCATCTGAGTATGTCGGCTAATTGCAATTTCAATAGCAGGAACCAAATCTCCGATAGTAAATGGCTT
>WLJF01000075.1 GCA_009701945.1 Actinomycetota bacterium | reverse complement strand
GCATGCGAGAATCCCAAACTTTTTCATAGCGAGAATTACCAGGCGTATGCGATGACGATATTAAGGACTGTCAATCCCAGCATTGTCGCCCAGATTGAATTCTTAAGAACTGGCTTCTTGAGATTCTTGTATCCAAGAGTCAAAATCACTGCAAGCACTAATGCCTTAACACCAAATTTGGTGTGGTTTGCTGCTTCATCATGGACTTGATCCCACAGTCCAACCATCACAAGAGCTGCAATCAACGCCGTGAGCGTCGCATGAACAATGCCAGGATTGAGCTTCTTTGGATTCTTATTCGCTTGTAGGAGTAAGAGGGCCAGAATCGCAACTACACAGAGCAGATGGATGCCAAAAGCGATGTGATAAACAATCTCCATAGGAACTCCTTGGTATTAATGGTCTCTTAAGTTTAGAGTGCATCCATGGAAATCAATACACCTGCAGTCATCGGACCGGGTGAATTTTTCCCAGTGGTGGGCGTTGGCCCTCATGAAAAACCTTGGCCCACAGGTCCTCAATATGATCCTGAGCTTTTGGAAAATGGTGATCGCAGAAATGTTCTCGATCACTACAGATATTGGACAGTTGAAGCGATTGTCGCCGACCTCAATACAAAACGTCACAAACTACAGATTGCAATTGAAAACTGGCAGCACGATCTAAATATTGGTTCCATTGTTCGCACAGCAAATGCATTTAATGCATCAATTGTTCACATCGTTGGAAAGCGTGACTGGAATAAGCGTGGTGCAATGGTGACTGATAGATATCTAACTGTTTTACATCACCCCACCATCGCTGAATTTGCCCAGTGGTGTGCTGAAAACGAGACTCCGATTATCGGCATCGATAACGTCCCGGGCTCAAAGCATTTAGAAGGTGCAGAACTTCCTGAGAAATGCGTACTTCTCTTTGGCCAAGAAGGTGCCGGAATGTCAGATGAAGGAATAGAGATTTGTGAAGTTCTCTATGCAATTGAACAATATGGGTCTACGCGTTCAATGAATGCATCTGCTGCTGGTGCTATCGCGATGTATCACTGGGCGCTTCAGCACTTGCCTCGAGCAAAGTAAAAATAAGAGTCCCAGCCACTACTAATGGCATCAGCCACCAGGATTGTGAACCGAGCGTGTGGGTAGAAAATAGAGCTAAAACAATTGCAGCTGCAACACGCCAATCATCGCCAATGATGAAGTCATACCAGAAGTAGAGAAAACCACCACTCCAGCGGATAACAGGGGAAGCCGACTTCTTTGGTTCGCTAAATGTTGGAATATTGAGGATTCGAACTTGGTAGTTTTTTGCTTTCCTTACTTTGAGAATCTCAACAATCCCAACACAGATTGCAATTACAAATCCGATAATTGCTATAAGCGATAGATCTTGATGTGGCCACTGAGCACCCGCACCTTCAGCCCCCCAGAATATTCCGAACGAAGTCAGAAGAATTCCCACAATGAACTTCATAGTGTTCTCTGGAACTCTTGATAGAGGTTTATGAATCGCAAATCCGGTAATCGTGACAATTCCAACAGCAATGATTGCAGCCCAGCTTGCAAGTTCAAGCGCTTGAGGATTATTTCCTTTTTGGATAACGCCAAAAGTCACAACGATGAATACAACTTCAAGTCCTTCTAGCAAGACTCCTTTAAAGGAGAGAGTGAATGCATACCAATCTGTGACAACGAAGTGTGAAACCTTTGCAACTTTTTGCGCAGCGTTAATTTCTTGCAAATAGATTTTCTCTTCATCATGAAGTGCCTTAAATCCGCCAGCACGCAGGATGGCCTTTCGTAGCCATTGCATTCCAAAAATCAGCATGAGTCCCCCGACAACTAATTGCAGGACGTGCTCAGGCAGCTTTTCGATACTTGGGCCAAGGGCAGAAACTAGTATCACTAAAACGATCAATGCTGAGATAACTCCTTGGAAAGTAGATTTCCAATTTCGTGAAGTTCCAGCAGCCAAAACGATGGTTACAGCCTCCACAGTTTCAACAGCGCAGGCCAGAAATACTGAGATAAAGAGCGCGAGATCTGCACCGCTCAGGGAAGCCAGCATCTAGTCGTTAAGAGTTTGTTCTTCAGAATCAGGTTCATCAGCGAGGGCTTCACGCACTGACTTCAATCGACGTTCAACCTCATCAGCTTCTTCCATGCGGCCTAATTGGCGCATGACAGCAACCATGCGGTCTTCAATATCGAGAATGAATTCAAAATCTTTAGGTTCATCGTCTGTAATGATTTGAAGGACACCATCGAGCGTGGATAAGCCATCCTCTAGTTTTCCAAGGAGAATCTCTGCTTTTCCGAACTCAAAGAGTGCAAAAGTTTCGCGCCGGTGATCATGGGCGGTTTCAAATACATCGATGGACTTACGCGCTGCATCAATAGCTTTCTCGCCATCACCAAGTTCGACATAGCAAGAGGCGATCTTTTGATCGCATCGCGCAACATGGATTACTTCCTTTTCTAACTTAAACATCTTGCGTGCCTCTTGGAAGCAGATGATTGCTTCGGCAAAATTCTTGAGTTCGCGCTGTGCGCAACCGATGAGATGCATGTCATTGGCTGCGCCGATTGTGTTGCCATCAACCAGGTGCTCCTGCGAACATTCATACATAGTCTCAATTACTTTTTCATAATTCTTTGAGGCATACCACCACTCACCGAGTGTGCAGGCGAGCTCAAGTGCAATAGGAGATTTATTCTCGCGAAGGATTGCAACAGCTTGGCTCATTGCAGTTGCAGCTTCATCCATGCGCTTTAACTGATTGAGGTTATAACCAATGGCGGAATATGCCTGCGCTAATCCTTCACTGGGAGCAGATGCTCCTAGTTCAGAGAAGATATCTCGAGCGGTTTCTGCAAGCGCGAGCGCTTCGTCATATTGACCGCGCGCAAAGATGCGGGCAGAGAGTTCGTAATAGGTATTGGCTCGCTCTTCACCGTGGACCTCAGGGATGCGATCCCAGAGCATCTCCTCAGTGACAAGATCGTCCTGGCCTTCGTCATCGCTCATCTAAAGACCCCCCACAGTTACTTGAGATTCCTGCACTGTAGACCTAACGCCCCCAGGCTCGTGGTTATTTCAACTCGCTTGGGCGTAAATTCTCAGTTAATCTTCCCTTCTTGCAAATCATTTGCATCTAGCCTGGGAGGGCTCCAATGAATGACGTAGTGCGCGATATCCCACGAATCCCCCTTCGTGATCGCCTCACCTCTGATGAATGGCGTCGCATGGCGGCCATGTTCGGCCTCATCGCCTTCCTCCATATCGCAGGCGCCGTCTTGATGTGGAAAGCCACAACGGGAAATTACGAATTAGCAGATGGAACTCTCTTTGGTTGGGGCACAGCAGCCCTTGCATACACATTGGGCATGCGCCATGCATTCGATGCCGATCACATCAGTGCAATCGATAACACAACACGAAAGTTAATGTCTGAAGGTCAGCGCCCTCTTGCAGTTGGCTTCTTCTTCTCTCTTGGCCATTCTTCCGTTGTTGCCGGACTTGCCATCTTGCTCAACTTTGGAATTAAGGCAGTGGGTTCCCAGCTCAAAGATGAAGATTCCGCTCTGCACCATTACACAGGTCTGATTGGTTTGACTGTATCTGGATCTTTCTTGATGATCATTGCAATCCTTAACTTGGTAATTCTTATATCCATCGTTGGAGTCTTTCTAAAGATGCGTAAGGGTCTCTATAACGAAGAAGAACTTGAAAAGCACCTGAACTCTCGTGGATTACTGATGCGCTTCTTTGGACCTATCGCTCGCCGCATTGATAAGAGTTGGAAGATGTATCCACTCGGAATTCTCTTCGGACTTGGTTTCGATACTGCAACGGAAATCGGACTCCTTGTTCTTGCAGGCTCTTCCGTTATTGCTGGCTTGCCATGGTGGGCTGTTATTTCACTTCCTCTCTTCTTTGCTGGTGGTATGAGTTTGCTCGACACTATTGATGGTTCATTTATGAACTTTGCATATGGGTGGGCATTCTCAAAGCCAGTGCGCAAGGTGTATTACAACATCATCATTACAGGGCTTTCTGTGGCTGTAGCGCTCTTTGTAGGTGGCCTTGAGATATGCCAAGTCATTGCCCAGCAACTCAATCTCTCTGGATTCTTCTGGGATTACGCACTTGAATTTAACTTGAATTCAGCTGGTTACTTCATTGTTGGTGCATTTGTAGTTGTCTGGTCAATCGCACTTCTTCTCTGGCGCTATGGCAAGATTGAAGAGCGTTGGCATAACACAGCTCATGCTGCACAGATGGCCCGCGGTGAAAACACAGACCACACTGCAGCTGGTATTGATCTAGGTCCCATCAAGGACGGTTGGAAGATCGACTAAATCTGATTCGCTCCTGAGCAATCGCAGCACCTAGAAGAACCACCAAAGCACCAACAGGTTCATACCAGGTCACATCTTCATTCAGGAAGATAACTCCCACGACCACTGCAACGAGTGGGGTCAAATACGTGACGCTACTTGCAATCGCACTTCCTGCTAACTCCATCACTTT
>WLJF01000074.1 GCA_009701945.1 Actinomycetota bacterium | reverse complement strand
TCACGCAGATTTGAATGGACTACATCTATGGATCCGGTCAAAGTTGAACATGAAGTTGGCGCACTGATTCCGCAGAAAGAGTGGACCAACCTGTCACAGCGAATGATTTGGCATGGAAGGCGCGTGTGTCATTCTCGTAAGCCTGCATGCGGTGCATGTCCTGTTGCAAAGATATGTCCATCGGTTGGCATCGGTGAGATGGATAACGAGAAGGCAAAGCTATTGGTAAAGACAGATAAGGACTTCCGATGAAGAAGCTCCTTGTTATCGCACTCTCTGCCATCACTCTTACAGGTTGTTCACTCACACAACCGATTCCCGTGAAAGGTGAAGTGGTCAGCTGCGCCGATATTAAGACCGTGGCAAGTGAAGGTGCAGTACTTGATTGCCTTGATGGATCGAAAGGTGTGGCTGCTGATTCGATTGTGGGACCTGCGCTGATTAATGTGTGGGGAACATGGTGTGCTCCATGTCGCCAAGAACTTCCTCACTTTGCGCATTACATAGCAAAGCAAGGATCTGTTCCAATTATTGGTATTGCGGTGGAAGAGAAGAACATGGCTGTGGTGAGAAAATTTGTTGAGACCCATGGAATGTCATGGCCCATTCTTTATGACGCAGATGGCTCAACGCGTGGAAAGTTTGGCATGGGCGTGCCTGTGACATGGTTTATCGATGCATCTGGAAAGGTGGTCCACAAGAAATATGGACCTTTTAAATCAGTTGAAGAGATTGAGTTATCTGTGATGAAGTACTTAGGAGCGAAATGATCTTCGATCTCATCATTGCCTTCATCGCAGTAGGTGCCTTCTTTAACGGTTATAAGAATGGCTTGCTCACCACAATCTTGCGCACAGCTTTCTTTATTGCAGGTGGTGTGGGCGCAATGTATTTAGTTGTGAAATATGACCAGAGTGGCTGGCTTATTGCAGCAATCGTTGTGGGTGCCTACGTTGCTGCATGGGTAGGAACTCAGATTGCAAAAACTTTAAAGTTCACCCTTATCCGAGGTCCACTGAAATTTCTTGATTCCTTGCTCGGTGCAGCACTTGAAGTTGGTAAGTACGTCATTGCCTTCTACGTCATAGGAACTATCTTGCTATGGGCGCCATGGAGTGCTGGGCAGAATGCAGTCTCTGAAAGTAAGTTCTATTTACAGGTGAGCAAGCATGCACCTGGTGTGATTGAAGATATTCGTAAAGAAGTTGAGAAGGCCCTGGCTAATCCTCGTCTTTAGAAGATTTCAAGCCTTCTGAAATCAGCTTCATCACATTGGGATCTGCCAAGGTTGTTGCATCTCCCACGGCGCGGTTTTCAGCGACATCTTTAAGTAGACGGCGCATGATTTTGCCGCTTCGAGTCTTAGGAAGTTCGTTCACAACCATTATCTGACGTGGCTTTGCGATGGCACCAATTTCTTTGGCAACGTGATCACGCAGCTCTTTAATCAAGTGATCGCCATCGGCATGTTCAACGCCACCACGCAAGATCACAAAGGCAACAATTCCTTGGCCTGTGAGCGCATCTGCAGCTCCCACCACAGCTGCTTCTGCAACTGCTTCATGGGAAACCAGCGCGGATTCAACCTCTGTAGTTGAGATGCGGTGGCCAGAAATGTTCATGACATCATCAACGCGACCCATCAACCAGATTGCACCGTCGTCATCGAGCTTTGCACCATCTCCTGCAAAGTAGATGCCAGGAAAGCGTGACCAGTAAGTCTCTTTATAACGCTCATCTTCGCCCCACACACCGCGCAACATCGACGGCCATGGCTTATCAAGAATAAGAAAACCACCATGTCCATTCGGTACTGCAACACCTTTGTCATCGACAACCTGTGCGCTAATTCCAGGAAGTGCCTTCATTGCAGAACCTGGTTTAGTTGCTGTAACTCCCGGTAGAGGAGAGATCATGATGGCGCCAGTTTCTGTCTGCCACCATGTGTCGACGATAGGACATCTATCTCCACCGATTACTTGGCGATACCACATCCATGCTTCAGGGTTAATTGGTTCACCAACAGAACCAAGAAGTCGAAGCGTTGAGAGATTACATTTATTAGGAAATTCATCGCCCCACTTCATCCATGTGCGAATCAGAGTGGGAGCCGTATACAAAATAGTGACGCCATATTTTTCGATGATCTCAAACATGCGCCCCTTGTGTGGCGTATCAGGAGTACCTTCATAAATCACTTGTGTCGAACCATTAATCAGTGGGCCATAAACCATGTAGGAGTGGCCGGTAATCCAACCAACATCTGCTGTGCACCAGTAGACATCGCTACTTGGTTTGATATCAAAGACAACTTTATGTGTGTATGCAGCCTGTGTTAAATAACCAGCTGTTGAGTGGAAAATTCCCTTAGGTTTAGCAGTTGTACCTGATGTATACAAGATAAAGAGTGGGTGCTCACTATCGAAGAATTCAGGTGTGTGCGTTGAATCTTGTGGGTCAACGAGATCGTGCCACCAGAGATCACGACCTTCAACCCAGGCAGTCTCTTGTCCTGTGCGCTTTACAACCAGTACGTGAGCAACGTTGGTCTTGCCCTTGAGGGCGTCATCCACTGCTGGCTTGAGTGCAAATGCTGCACCTTTTCTAAATCCACCGTCTGCAGTGATAACTAATTTTGCATCAGCATCTTGAATACGAGATAAGAGCGCATCAGCAGAGAATCCACCGAAGACAACGGAGTGAATTGCACCGATACGTGCACAGGCAAGCATCGCAACAACTGCTTCAGGGATTAATGGCATATAGATGGCAACTCGATCACCAGAACTAATTCCAATTGATGTTAGAGCGTTGGCCGCTTTGCTGACATCGGCTAGTAACTGTGTGTAAGAAATTGTTCGAGTATCACCTGGTTCGCCTTCAAAGTGAAATGCGGTGCGGTTGCCGTTGCCTTCTGCAATATGGCGATCAAGTGCTGAGACTGTTGCATTGAGTTTTCCACCAAGAAACCATTTGGCATAAGGAGATTCCCACTCAAGGGTCTTATCCCACTTCTTCTCCCAGATTAAAGATTCTGCTTGCTTATCCCAGAACGCTAATCGATTTTTCTCTGCCTCACCGTAGAGAGCTGCCTGTGCATTTGCCTGAGCAGTAAATGCCGCACTTGGCGCAAAGGTGCGAGTCTCGGTGGAGAGATTTTCAATTGAGTCGTTAGCCATGCGAGGCAGGTTACCGTTGAAGGAGTTCTTTTTAAAGGGATTAGTTATCAACAATGAGTGCAAATGCTCATTTCTCTATTTCTTAATCTGCCAATAATGCGCACCTTCACACATATGAACATTTCGAAAGGAGAAAAATGACAATCGCAGCTTTCCTGGCCATCTTGCTCAAGGTGTTGAGTAATCCAGCCCTCATCGCCGGCCTGATCGCCTTCCTGCAGAAGACCCTCCACCCATAGCCTGGGAAAGACCCCTTCCTCTCGCGTATTGAGTGTGCCGATTTTTCATACGCGGAGGTAGGTGGTTGGATTAGGCGTAAGCCTCACTTAGACCCAACGGTGCGTCAAGAGCGTTTACACCAGTTCTAGTCACTGACTTGGGAGTCACAATGCCAATAGCAACCCCTGAAGTTTATGCAGCAATGTTGGACCGCGCTAAGGCCGGATCATTTGCATACCCAGCAATCAACGTTTCATCTTCGCAGACCATCATTGGTGCGATCCGTGGATTCGCAGAAGCTGAGTCAGATGGAATCATTCAATTCTCTTGGGGCGGTGCTGAATACGCTTCAGGTTCAACTGTTAAGCACATGGTTGATGGCGCAGTAGCGCTCGCAGAATTTGCACACGTTGTTGCAAAGAATTACAACGTCAATATCGGAATTCACACAGATCACTGCCCAAAGGAGAAGCTCGACGGATTCATGCGTCCACTTCTTGAAATCGGTGCGCAGCGCGTTAAGGAAGGCAAGCAACCACTATTTAGCTCACATATGTGGGATGGATCAGCAGTTGATATGCCAGAGAATATGAAGGTTGCTCGCGAACTTCTTGATAAGTCAGTTGCAGCTCGCACAGTTCTTGAAATCGAAATCGGCGTTGTCGGTGGAGAAGAAGATGGCATCGAGGCAAAGCACGATGCAAAGCTCTACTCAACTCCTGAAGATGCACTCCTTACAATCGAAACTCTTGGACACGATGCAAATGCCCGCTATATGGTGGCAGCAACATTCGGAAACGTTCACGGTGTTTATAAGCCAGGAAACGTTGTTCTTCAGCCAAAGATTCTTAAGACATTACAGGATGCAGTAGCTGCAAAGCTTGGTCTTCCAGCAGGAAGCAAGCCAATGGATCTCGTATTCCACGGTGGTTCAGGCTCACTTCTTACAGAAATCCGCGAGTCACTTGATTACGGTGTTATCAAGATGAATATCGATACAGATACTCAGTATGCATTTACTCGTCCAGTTGTTGAGCATATGTTCAAGAACTACGACGGAGTTCTTAAGATTGATGGCGAAGTGGGAAATAAGAAGGCTTACGATCCACGTGCGTGGGGTAAGGCTGCTGAAGCAGGAATCGCTGCACGTGTT
>WLJF01000073.1 GCA_009701945.1 Actinomycetota bacterium | reverse complement strand
GCCTGCAAGCAGTGAGAGCAGTGTGCGCTGAGCTGGATCACTCTCTTGGAATTCATCAACGATGATGGTGCTAAATCGCCCACGAAGTTCAGCTAATAATTCAGGGTTGACACGCAAGTAATTAATTGCAGAGTTAATGATTTCAGATGGATCAATGCGCACCTTGGCATCTCCTGCCAATACCTCTTGCAAAGTCATAGCCCCTAAATAGCGCTTCCAGAAATCTGCAGCACCTGGCCAATACTTCTCACCCAGTTGGTGACCAAGCTCTGCCAACTTATCTGGCGTGATGCCGCGTTCATTAGCGCGCATAATCAAATCTCGAAGCTCTCGAACAAATCCTTGTGTCTGCAAAGGCTCACCCAAAGATTCAGGAGTCTTCTTTAAGCCATCGTGCCACTGCTTATATCCATCTTCAATATCCCCATCAAGAAGTTGAGAGATAAAAGTTTCTTGTTCGGCGCCCGAGAGAAGAACGATCTCGCGATAGTTATCACCTGTGCGCATCTTGAGAATTGAATATGCAAGTGAGTGAAATGTTCGAGCTAGTGGTTCAAATGCTGTCTCTTGCGATCTTGTCACAATTGCATCGCGCATTTCAGATGCGCGTTCGCGGCCATAGGTCAGTAAAAGAATGGAGTCAGGTGATTGCCCTGCTGCAATGCGCGATAGCGCTGCTTCAATCAGAACCGTGGTCTTTCCTGTGCCCGTTGCACCTTTAAGAATCAGTGGTGAACCACGATGGGCAATGGCAGCTTTCTGCTGGTCGCTTAGGGAAAGAGAGAACCCCTCAGCATCTGCTCGCACGAGGCGAAGAGGTGCTGAAGGGTTCTTACTCACAGTTCTAATTCAACCGTAAGCCACTGACAAAAAAGCTATGAGGAGTACGCAGGGCTATCCGCGTCCAACAAATGGCATCTTTGTAGCCATGATTGTCATATTTGCGACATTTGCTTCCAGCGGCAGGCTCGACATATAGAGAACTGCACGTGCTACCTCTGCAGGATCGATAAGAGGCTCAGACCTTACTGATCCATCTGCTTGCAAGGCTCCTTGCCCTGCAGCACTTCCGAGTTCAGTTGCAGCATTTCCGACATCAATCTGACTGCAGGCAATATCAAATTTTCGTCCATCAAGCTGAGTTGTCTTAGTCAGACCACTGATTGCATGCTTTGTTGCTGTGTAGGCAATAGACAATGGACGAGGCATGTAGGCAGAAATTGATCCGTTATTGATAATTCTTCCACCTTGAGGATTTTGATTTCGCATCATCCCAAAGGCTTCTTTCGTACAGAGAAATACTCCCGTGAGATTTACTGCAACAACTTTATTCCAGTCATCTAGAGAAAGCTGATCAATTTCTACGGCAGGTGCTCCGGTGCCCGCATTATTAAAGAGTAAATCAAGGCGGCCAAATTTGTCTTTGATTTCAGAGAATAGATTCTTAACACTTTTCTCATCTGTTACATCAGCGGTGATTGCAATTAGTTCTCCAGAAGATTTCGTGCTCTTTGAAATGACAGATTCAAGAGCTTCCTGGCGTCGACCTGTAATCACTACCTTCCATCCATCATTAGCTAGCGCCTGTGCAACTTCTGCTCCGATGCCACTGCCCCCTCCTGTAACGAGGGCAATGCGTGAATGGGTTCCGCTCATTGAACGATTATGTCATTCGAGAGTTGATTTACATAGAACGAAAAGAAAGGTCATTGCCGTCTCGCTGGCTGGGCGATGGATTAATTCGTTGAATAAATCTCATATCTTTAGCTACTTAATTTCACACTGAGATGGAAGGTAAAGGCTAAGTTATCGCCATGAAGGCTCTTTATATCAATAAGAAGCTTGATATCTCTGTGGTCGAAAAGCCAATCCCCGAACCTGGAGATGCTGAAGTTAGAGTGAAGATTTCACACTTTGGGATTTGTGGTTCAGATTTACATTATTACTATGAAGGAGCCAATGGCGCATTTGTGGTCAAAGAGCCACTTATGCCAGGACATGAAGTCGCTGGATATATAGATCTCGATCCGTCTGGAGAATTTGAAAAGGGTTTAGCGGTCACGATTCATCCAGCGACCTTTGGAAAATCGGAAGAAGGAATAGAAGATCAACCACATTTGTGGCCAGGGGGCGCATATCTTGGAAGTGCATCCACATGGCCACACACACAAGGTGCTGCTGCTGAATATGTGATCTTTCGAAAAGATATGGTGCGAGTTCTACCGGCCAACCTCACTACAAAAGTAGCTGCACTTGCTGAACCATTAGCCGTTGGACTTCATGCCATAAATGTTGCTGGTGGAGTTTCGGGTAAGAAGATATTTGTCTCAGGATCAGGCCCGATAGGCCTTCTACTCATTGCAGCAGCAAAGTCACTCGGTGCTTCTGAAATTGCATCATCAGATCTTCTTGATGGGCCACTTGCTCGAGCAAAAAATCTTGGAGCAAATACTTCAATCAAGATAGGTACTGATGTACTTCCAGAAAATTACTTTGACATCGTCTTCGAATGTTCTGGCGTAGCTCGCGCCATCAGCGGCGCCCTGACTACGGTGCGCAGAGGTGGAGTAGTAGTCCAGGTGGGCATGCTTGGTGCCGGAGGCCATGAAATTGCAATAGCACCTCTTGTTTCGAAAGAAATTCAACTTCGCGGAACATTTAGATTTAAAGATGAAATAGATGTGGCAATAAAAATGCTCGCAGACAGTCCTTGGATTGCATCAACAATTACACATACATATGGCTTATATGATGCAGTCGAAGCATTTGCCATGGCGAAGAACTCAGAGGAATCCGGGAAAGTTCTTATCGAACTTATTTAGCGAAACTTCTCTATCTTCGCTTTGAACTGCGGTGTATCTAAAACCTCTTTATTCACAACAAATTGAGGGATTTCTCCCTTGCTTATTAATTTGACAGAGCTAAAAGCAGATTTACCCATACCGAATGCGAGTTCATCAGTCCATGCAATGTTGTGTGGTGCAAGAGTGACATTTGTAAGAGTGAACAATGGATTATCAAGTGAAGGTGGCTCAGTTTCAAAAACATCTAGACCTGCAGCTGCAATCTTCTTTGATGTCAGAGCCTGAATAAGAGCTGCTTCATCAACAATTGGTCCGCGAGAGACGTTAATGAGAATTGAAGTTTCTTTCATTTGATTAAATCGTTCTGTATTTACTAAGTGTTTCGTTTCTGGAGTCAAGATCGCCATCACAACTACCGCATCGGCTTCGGAGAAGAGCTGATCCAAATCAACGAGCTGGACGCCATATTGATCGGCCTCTGCCTGTGTTTTCCAAGGGTCATAGCTGAATCTGATTATATCAAAGGGGCTAAGTAGCCGAAAGAACTCTGTTGCAACATTACCCAGACCTATCGTTGCAATGGTCTTCCCATTGATTCCACGACCCAAACCTTCAATACGTTCAGACCATCCGTGGCGACGAGCTAATTGATCTTTGGCGATGAGATTGTGCATTGTTGATAGAAGAAGTGTCAGTGCTGCGGTAGCTACTGGTTTTTGGGATCCATCGGGAGTGATTGTCAGAATCGTTCCGGCACGCGTACAACTCTCAAGATCGATGTTGTCATATCCGACACCGAATCGAGCCAAGATAAGTGGAGATTCCTGCGGCGTTGCGAATGATTCAGCATCTACTCCGGGGCCAGCAAAGGCAACGGCATTTACCCCTTGAAAGATTTCAGGTCGAAAATTCTTTCCTGCTTGAGGAAGGAACTCCCATGGCAAGGGATCAAGTGTTTCAATCGAAATTTCACCCCAGCTAAATTTGCTCTTATCCCCTGCTAAGTCACTCGTTAGGCCGACTTTAAAGGACATTAGAAGATTGCAATCGGGTTAACAGGTGAGCCTGTTCCGCGAGGAATGTTAAGCGGTGCAATAACAATATTAAATGTCCATCGATTGAGCTCGGCACATTTTTGAGCAACTGCCTCAAGTTGGAGGTTGTCGAGAAGTGGAATTCCCAGACCTGGGAGAGCGAGCACGTGAATTGGAGATCCAACTCCAGCCACTGGTGAAGGACGCACATCACTATCCCCATCTGCACCAATTACACTAATTTTGCGATCTTTAAACAATTGCATCACATCAACATGGAAACCTGCAGAAAAGTCAGAGGGGTCCCAAACGCCTAGCTTTTCGCGACGAGCAAAGTGGCCACTACGTAGGAGAACGCAGTCACCTTGCCCGAGGATAAATCCAAATTTCTTTTCATACGCCAGAATGTCATCTGCATGTATGGCAGTTCCCGGTTCAATCCATTCCTTACCTGCAAATCGAGCTGCATCAAGAATGACTCCACGTGTAACGATTGGTCCAAGTTTGTCGACTGTTGCCCATGCTGAACCTGTTGAATTTACAACTTCACTCGATTTCTTACCACCAAATAATGTGTCCTGAAAAGCAATATGTGTCATCGCATCTAAGTGACTGACTGCTTTTCCATGATAATCAACACCGATAAAGTCTTTATTGCATGTTGGTTCTTCATTTGGCGTATCGCCTATTTCTGACATGTAATGAAGAGCTGGCTTGTG
>WLJF01000072.1 GCA_009701945.1 Actinomycetota bacterium | reverse complement strand
TTGTCTCGGCTACATCAACGAGCAATGAATGTGGCACCGCATAACGTGAGTACTTAATCAATGTATCGATCACGAGTTCAGCATCGTGGCCTGCAGCGCGTGCATT
The DNA here is from genome assembly GCA_009701945.1 of Actinomycetota bacterium. Classification (GTDB taxonomy): domain Bacteria; phylum Actinomycetota; class Actinomycetes; order Nanopelagicales; family Nanopelagicaceae; genus Planktophila. The sequence continues at coordinate 4,469 of WLJF01000072.1, read as the reverse complement.
CCAAAGTCCTAGATTTGTTAGGCGATATGTGTGGATATGTTCTGGAGAACGCTCGAGTTCGGCAAAGGGTGCGATAGCGCGGCGGCATTCTGTTGATAGAACGTGATCAACATCGAGAAGAAGAGTTTTATCGCTCTGGACAATCAGAGGTCCATCGGTCATGAAACTTCCTTCGCTAGTAAGTCTTTGATAAATGCATGCAGGAAATCACTGCGTTCTTGCATGGATGAGACGCTCACCCATTCAGTAGGAGCGTGGGCTCCACCACCCACAGCGCCAAGTCCATCAAGTACTTGTGCACCAGCTGCTGCTGCAAAGTTTCCATCACTAGCTCCGCCTACTTCAGCACATCCCAGTGGCTTCATCCCAATCGCTGCAGCAACTTTCTCTGCGCGCTCATAGAGAGCCTTCGTCGAAGACGGCTGCAATGGTGGGCGATTGAGCCCTCCTGTGATTTCGAGGCGAGCCTTGGGATTAACGGCTGTGAAATTCTTAATTGCTTTATCAACGCGCTCAAGCTCGGCTTGTGAAAATGAACGGGCATCAATATCAAGGACTGCAACATCAGGAACTGTATTTGTCGTATTACCTGAATGAAGAAGTGTGGGGACAACAGTTGTTCCATGTTCAGCACTTTCAAGGGCAGAAAGAGCCAAGATGGCGTGTGCTATCTCTGTTGTTGTATTCACGCCCTTCTCAGGTTCAAGACCGGCATGGGCTGCAAGACCAAGAACTTTGATTTGATACATCGCAGTTCCTTTACGACCAGTTTTTACTTTGCCATCAAGGGAGGCTTCAAGAACGAGAACTGCTTTTGCCTTCGATGATAAATCTTTGATGAGCGACTTAGATGCGTGGCTTCCTGTCTCTTCATCTGTTGTTGCCACAAGTGCGACAGATCCTTCAATTCCTTTGAGTGCATAAAGAGCTTGGATAAATCCAGCCTTCATATCAAATGTTCCAGGACCGCGAAGAACATCACCTTTGATCTCCCAGAGAGGTTGGTAGGAACCATGTGGCCAGACTGTGTCGAGGTGAGCAAGGATTAATACTTCAGGTTGCTCATCTCCCCACCAAAATACGGGGCGTCCTTCAATCTCTTTAATCTGTGCAGGAACTCCAAGAACGCGCGTTGCAATATCGCTTGCAAGACGAACTACTTCGCGGCACGCATCAAGATCTTCAGTGGGGGATTCACACCGAACCAATGCTTCAAGGGGTGCCAACATAGGCTCAAGTCTGCCGTATTCGGAGGCTTTCTCGCTCGTCATAAGGCAGCAACTCCCGTAATACGCGCGATTCTGAAGGTCTGCACTTCACCGGTGGCATGGTCGCGCGCAACCAGTGAACCTGCAGATAATTTCAAAGGATCGATGATTCGATGTGAGACAAGACCATTGTTATCGGCATAACCAATAGATAGCGACTTAGTTGGTTGATTCTGCAGGTAATCACTTAAGAGCTCAAGAGTTTCATTTGCTGTCGATCGTGGCAATGAACCGAGAGCTTCAGTTGCAATGTTGCGCATCGTGCTCTGTTTGCGGCTGGATTTCTCACCGGTACGCAGCGCGCGTAGCGCACCTTCGATCTGAATCTCATCTGGTCGCTCGTATTCACCGATGATGCGTGGTGGTCGCGCCTTTGTCTGTGCCCGTTGAATACGTGGACCGCTTAAGAGAAGACCTCGTGAATCCTCAGCTGCTGGCAAGTAACCACAACTGCGCAGAATGTTCATTGCCTCTGTTGCATCATGGCCACAGATAAGAACTTCAGGTGCAATCTTTCGAAGGCCTAGAACATCAAGGCGCTTATCTCCCATAATTTGAGTAATGAGTGCTGAATCTTCACAGCGAATAAAGGATGCGGTATTTCCTACGCGCAACTTTCCATGTTTCTTTGCAACATCAGCAATCAAATATTCAAGAGGTTGCGGCATTGGGGTCTTGGAAGTCTTGGCAAGAAACTTTGAAATCTCTTCGCCAGTGCGACCATGGTCAAGTCCTCGGCGGATTGATCCTTCAGAGAATCTAAATACTGTGGCACCACCGCGTGATTCAACATCTGCAATGAGTGCAAGCTCTTGTGCTACTTCATGTTCTAACGGTCCTGGTGCAATTGCAGTGTTATCGCTCTGAATAAGAATGTGGTCAACGGCCTTAGGAAGATCGGTATCAACTGATGTGCTATCGCCACCTGTCAGGAAGTCAGCGCCATATGAGGATAAAACACCTTGTCCTGTTATGCCTAGCCATTCAGCTTCGCGCATAGCCCAGAGAATGTAATCCTTCTGCAATCCTCCTGCGCGCTTTGCTGGTGCAAGCCATGTGGCTGCTACAAAGAGTGAATCAATATCTACTGCTATTTGAGAATTTTCTTGCAAAAGAGTGAGTGTCAGACGTCGAGTAGTTGCAGCAGATGAGCGATCTAGTTCTGGCCCAAGTGGTGCAACATTCTTACTGCCTTCTTTTCCAACGAGGCCAGAAACGCGAGAGGTGCTAAGCCATGCTGATGCCAGTAACTGCCACTTTGCAGATGCGTTCTGTGTTAACCAGATATCAAATTGATGTGTGGGCAAAATCTTGTCATCGGGATCAATTGTCAAAAGCCCTGATAGGTATGCAACTTCAGCAACGAATGCTGTGCAGGATTCATCGACACCTAAGTGCAGCGAAAGCTCTTTTAGATCACGAACACCCAAGCCCCCTGATCGAAGCGCTGTTGCAGGCTCTTGCGCCCAGAAGTTAAGAACTTCTTCTGTCCAACGCAAGAAGGTAGTTATATTTGCAATCGCCGCTGACTGGACATTGCGCATATCTCGCTTGCTGCCAGTCACCGATGGTTGAGAAGTTTCTAATTCGCGATGAACTTTATTTCCGCGCAAGTAGATTGCAACTTCACGTGGAAGAACCACAGTCTGCTGATTGAAGGGAATGAGGAATCCTTCTTCAAGAAGCCACTGCACACCCACACTTGGCTTTTTAATATCTGCAATCGAGCCACGAGGTGGTCCCCAAACCATTGCATCGAGAACTTTCTTGGATGGTGCAGGGACTTCATCTAACTTCTTTAATTTTAATTTCGACATAGAGGCAGGACCAAGGCCGGCGATCTCATTACCAAGAACTTCTTTGAGAGTTGTGGGGGTGCGAAGTCCATCTTTATCCGCATAGAGAAGGCCTCGTTCAATAAGACCAGGAATAACAAAGAGAGCGGATTTCTCTGTAAGAGCTGTGACATCTTTTTCTGAGAATGGCTCAGGAAGAATTGCACAGACTTCTAAAACTTGAAGTTGCCACTTGTTTAAGGCATCTACTGCGCGAGCAAGGCTGGGAGCAGATGATGCACGCACGGCAAGGCTTGCCATATCTGGCGGTACTGGGGTCACAAGATCAGGGCGGTGCGAGAACATGGAAATTAAAGCGGCATCATCGAGCCCGCGTAGATAGTCAGCGTAAGAGCGAATTTCCATAACCTGCCAACGATAGCCGTAGGTGAGGTAGGTGCGCTAATTGGATTGAAAGTGAGGCAGATTTAACGCTTGCGAGGAGTAAGTAAGGTTGCAAGTGCTGCAAGGCGACTGACAGCAGGGCCGAGCAATCGATTGAGAAAACGTGCTCTACGGAAATCATGGATTGGCCATCCTTCAGCAAGTGCGCGAATGCGCAGAACTGCATCGGGATTAATTGCACAAGGATGTCCAACAGCCTGCAATAGCGGGATGTCATTATGGCTATCAGAGTATGAATAACAATCTTCTAGATTAAAACCATGTTCTTTAGCGAGCTCTTGGATAGCAACAGCTTTCTCAGTTCCGTGAAGAAGCTTGCCATCAAGAGAGCCGGTGTAGATTCCATTTTCGATACGCGCTTTACTGCCAAGGGCGCCAGTTAGACCTAATCGCTGAGCAATAATGTTTGCCATATCTTGCGGAGCAGCTGTAACAAGCCACACCTCTTCGCCCTTATCTAGGTGCGACTTCGCAATTTCAAATGTTCCCTGCCAGAGTTTGGGAGAGACGTATTCATCATAAATTTCTTCACCGATCTTTTTGATGTCATCCACTGCATGGCCACCAATAAAATCTGTGGCAGCATTTTGGAATTTCTCGATGACTTCTTTCTTCTCAGTTCCCGTCATTCGGAATCGAATATTGGCGACAACAAAGCGAGAGATATCAGCGTTGGTGAAGAACCCACGCTGGTACATGCCTCTTCCAAGGAAGTAGAGGGTGGACCCTCGAACAAGGGTGTTATCTACATCGAAGAAGGCTGCTCGTTTCGAGGTGAGTGCCATGTCACTACCTTAGCGATAGGGCCCCTTTTTCAACGCTTTATGCTTACTCCATGAGTTCTACAGTCCACGTGATTCGCCATGGCGAAGTAGAGAATCCCAACAAGATTCTCTATGGCCGCCAGCCTGGATGGAGACTTTCCAAGCGCGGACAAGAGATGGCACAAACTATTGGTGAG
>WLJF01000071.1 GCA_009701945.1 Actinomycetota bacterium | reverse complement strand
TATCTCACACACAATGATGTGCGCGAAATAGTCAGCCATGCGCACTCACTTGGGATGCAGGTAGTTCCTGAAATAAATATCCCAGGACACACAGGTGCACTACTTGCCGCCTATCCTCAATTCGGAATAAACAAAGCAGCAGTGAAAGTAAGTGGGCGTTGGGGAATTTCAGATTACTTACTTCGTCCATTTCCAGAAACATTTGAATTCCTCACAAAAGTATTTCAAGAAGTTGCCTCTATCTTTCCATCTGAATATATCCATGTTGGCGGAGATGAATCACTGATTGATAATTGGTTGAAAGATCCTGAAGTTGTTGCCTTTATGAAAGAGAAGGGTTTTGCCACAACGAAAGAACTCTTCATGTTCACTATGAAAGAGATTGAAAAGTTTATTTCGGGCTTGGGCAAGAAGATGGTGACCTGGGATGATGCTTTTGCATTTGATCCTGAACAAGCAACACAAGCCACAGTGATGTCATGGCGTGGCTCTGCCATCGCACAGATTGCACTTGATCATGGACGTGAAGTAATTCAAGGCCCAGTCTTTCCAACATATTTAGATTACTCACAAGAAGTATCTGAATCCGAGCCTCTGGCCATTGGTGGTCCTGTCACTCTCGAAGATGTCTTGGCATTTACTCCACTCCCCGGTGTTACAGGAGTTCAATTCCAACTATGGAGTGAATACATCCAATCTCCTGTGCATGCCGAATACATGATGTGGCCGCGAGCTGCAGCACTTGCTTATCGCTGTTGGGGTGAAGGAAAAGACTTTGAGAGCTACTTCGCAGAACGAAGGCAGCGGCTTGAAAAACTTGATGTAACTATTCGCGATGTGGACCCTCTCAAGAGAGCCAAAATCGCCCACTTGGGCATAGGTCCTTACTATCGTGGATTCGACACAGCCTCCATGATGCAAGCCCTTGAGAAATCAGCTGTGGCAGGAGAAGTAGCACACGATTTCTAAAGTTTCTTTCCAACTCCAATTTCACCTGGGCGTTCAAAAATTACGTGATAACCCACAGCCTTATAGAAAGCTAATGCATTCAAATTCTTAGAGCTCAGAATGAGATGTACTCCTTGAGAGCCGGCGCTGCGAAGTGATTCCTCCATTGCTGTCATAAGTTTCTTGCCCCATCCCTTACCTTGCATCTCTGGCACGAGGTTGATGTGTGCATGTGAGGGGAATTCTTCGAGGAACTCAGATGGTGACCGTAAGGGATTATGAATCAGATGAGCAATACGCTCATCTCTGCTCCATGAATCTTGTCGTGAGATATCGGGCTTGCTATAGAAGGCTTGCTTGGCCGGCCACCACACCGCGTCAGTAATGGTTTCAAATGAGGTCGTATCAAGGGTTGCAATGCAATATCCCAGAGGGACTCCATCATCATTTTGCACTACATAACAATGATCTGCGGATAGGTGCAGATAGGGACCGACCCAAATGTCACCCAATAGATCTGGTTGGTCAAAAATTCCCGTTGCATCATTACCTGAATCTCCAGTGATGACACAGATGTCATAGAGAGTTCGCTCATCTTCTAGAGAAGCTAAACGAATATTCATTCATTACTTCAATAGCGCTAGAAGGCGAGCAACTTCAGATGCAACAGCGTCACGACCTGAAGCAATATATTTACGTGGATCAAAAAGCTTTGGATTTGCAGAGAGTGCTTCACGAATCTCGTGAGTAAAGACATTGTTAAGGTGGGTTGCAATATTAATCTTGCTCATTCCAGCCTTCACAGCCTTCTGAAGATCAGGATCACTGACACCGGATGAACCATGCAAGACAAGTGGAACTCCCACTGTCTTTGCGATCTCTGCAATCAAGTCAAAATCAAGCGTTGCGTCGCGAGTGGTCATGGCATGCGAAGAACCCACGGCCACAGCCAATAAATGCGCTCCGGTAGCCTCTGCGAAAGCCTTTGCCTCTAAGGGATTAGTGCGAACTCCAGGGGCATGAACGCCATCCTTGCCACCGACTTCACCAATCTCAACTTCAAGAGTTGCGCCATAACTTTTGCAGAGATCTGCCATGCGAGCACTTGCTGCAACGTTGTCAGCGTAGGAAAGCTTTGAGCCATCAAACATTACTGAGTCATAACCTAGATCAAGTGCTTGTTTCACTAGATCTTCACTCTCGGCGTGATCGAGGTGAACAGAGACCGGCACAGATGCACTTTCTGCAATAGCAATTGTTGCAACAGAGATTGGCTTTAACCCTTTGTGATAGTTAACGCAGTTCTCGCTGATCTGCAAGATGACGGGAAGTTTCGCAAGTTCTGCGCCAGCAACGAGTGCCTCGGCATGTTCGAGCAGAATCACATTAAATGCACCGACGGCAGACCCTGCGCTCTTTGCATCGAGTACCAGCTTGCCTGCATTAGTGCGTGACATCGCGCTCCTTAGACAATCACAATTTCAACGCCGAGTGCGCGGAAGTCTTTGACTATCTTAGGGTCAATTCCATCATCTGTAATCAAGACATCAATCTCACTAATGGGACGAATTGAAGCAAATGCATTCTTCTTAAACTTAGAGCTATCTGTTACAACAACTATCTTGCGGGCACGCGCTGCGATTTGGCGATTGACTCGAGCTTCATCTTCATGTCGAGCTGCTGCACCAATAACTGAATCAATTGCTTCAACGCCAAGGAATGCAATATCAATATTGACTTCCTTCAATACCTCTTCAGCAAATGGTCCTGTGAGCTCATATGACTGTGGGCGAGCAACCCCACCAGTCACAACAATCTTAATTTGATGGCGCACAGTCAGCTCTGCTGCGATATTGACTGCATTTGTAACGACAGTGAGCGCTGGTTGAAGATCAGATGGATCACCAGGTGCGAACTCTGAACGAGCAACAATTGCACGGGCAACCGCCGTAGTCGTTGTTCCACCGTTGATGCCGATGATGTCATAGCGAGAGACCATCTCAGCTGCAGCCTGGGCAATGCGCTGCTTTGCCTCATCTTCTTTTGCAACCTTATAGGTCAGTGGAATACCGAGTGAACCTCCGGTAGCAACAGCTCCTCCATGTGTGCGAGAGAGAAGTTGTTTCTTAGCTAGCGAATCAAAATCTCTGCGGATTGTGGCTGCCGATACCTCAAGTTCGTGTGCAACATCTTCGACTTCAACGCTACCTTTTTCGACAACAATCTCCAAGATTCTGGAAAGTCGTTCTTGTCTGCTCACTTCACGCTACCAGCGGTAAGTCCACCAACGAGCCACTTCTCAATGAGTGCAAAGAGAACTACAACAGGAACAATGGCAATGATGGAACCTGCAAAGAGGTAGTTCCACTGCACTTGATATTGCCCGATCAGAGATGTCAGACCCACGGTGAGTGGTTCACGTTCTGGTGAAGATGTCAGAGTCAGCGCAATAACAAACTCATTCCACGCAGCGATAAAGGTGAAGATAAATGCTGTTACTAGACCTGGAAGAGCTAGTGGCAGAACGATTCGTGTAAGAGTGGTGAATCGACTACATCCATCAATCCATGCCGCTTCTTCAATTTCCTGGGGAATGCTTGCAAAGAAGCTGGAGAGAATCCAGATAGAAAATGCCATATTAAAGGCTGCATAAATAAGAATCAGCGCTAAATATGTATCGACCAGGTGAAGCTTAACGATTTCACGGAAGATGCCCACAACAAGTGCTGTTGGAGCAAACATCTGAGTAACTAGAACGAGCAATAGAAAGAGCTTCTTGCCACGGAAATCATTGCGAGCAACATAGTAAGCAGCTGGGACTGCAATAAAGATAACGATTATGGTTGCAGAAATTGAGATGATAAATGAGCTCTTAATAAAGCCCATCAACGGAATCTCTTTCCAAACTCCAATAAAGTTATCAAATGCCCACTTCTTCGGAAGGTAGGTCGCAGGAATTGCAGTGATCTCTTCTTTTGGTTTAAGTGCAGTCAGAAGCATCTGGAGATATGGGGCAAAGAAGAGGAAGCCCATAGTCCATGCTGAAATGGTGAGAGAGACCTTCTTGCCTGTGAAGCGCTTATGGCGCTTAGGAACCACGAGAGTACTCATGAGCTGCGCTCCTGATTCTTAGATGCCTTAAGGAAGAGGGCGATGAAGACCAAGATGATTGCAAAGTTGATTGCAGCCATGGATGCAGACTGACCCACATCTTGATCGCGGAAGGAAATCTTGTAGGCAAGAGTTGTTGTCGTATCAGTCTCATAGCCCGGACCACCCATAGTGATGATCCAGATAATCGGGAATGAGTTAAAGACGTTAATCAGGTTAATAACAGCTGCAACAAAGAGCGATGGGCGAAGCAGAGGGAAGATGATGTGGCGATAGTTCTTCCAAGGGGAAGCACCATCGACTTTAGAGGCTTCCATGATGTCGTGTGGAACTGTTGAAAGACCTGCAAGAATTACAAAAGAAGTAAATGGGATCGAGACAAAGACAGCAACAACCATCAACCATGCAAAAGATTGTTTGGTATTTGCTAGCCAATCGATAGGTTCTTTTAATAAATGAAGGTCCATTGCGATCTCATTGAGAACTCCGTAATACGCATCGAGGATCCACTTCCAGACTGTAGAAGTCATTACAAGCGATGCTGCCCACGGAATAATGACAGCC
>WLJF01000070.1 GCA_009701945.1 Actinomycetota bacterium | reverse complement strand
TTATCGAGGCTTACCTAGGAGTGCCAGCAGATGCGTCTTGAAATTAAAGATCTTCGTGTTCACTACGGCAAGATTGAAGCGATTAAAGGCGTTTCAGTCGTTGTTAACCAAGGTGAGATAGTCACACTTATCGGTGCAAATGGTGCTGGTAAGACAACAATTCTTAAGACCATCTCCGGACTACGCCCGGTATCAAGTGGTGACATCACATTTGATGGAGAGAGCATTAACAAGATTCCAGCTCACCATCGCGTCGATCTTGGTATTTCACAAGTTCCTGAAGGCCGAGGAATCTTTCCTGGAATGACTGTTCTTGAAAACCTTGAGATGGGTAAGTTCAATCGCAAGGATCGCAAGGCTGAGATGGATGAAGATCTCGATCGCATCTACAGCTTGTTCCCACGGTTGAAAGAGCGAACATCACAAGCTGGTGGAACTCTCTCAGGTGGAGAACAGCAGATGCTTGCAATGGGTCGCGCGCTAATGGCACGCCCAAAGGTCTTGCTCCTTGATGAACCATCTATGGGTCTTGCACCTCAGATGATTGCAAATATCTTCCGCATCATTACTGAGATCAATAAGCAGGGCGTAACAATTCTCTTGGTTGAACAGAATGCACAGCAGGCCTTACAGCGTGCACACCGTGCTTATATTCTGGAAACTGGAAATGTCACAAAGGAAGCAGCAGCTTCTGACTTACTTAATGATCCTGCTGTCCGCGAGGCATACCTCGGAACAGGTGCTCATTAATTACTGATTAATCCTTATTTAAAATGAGGCAGGTTATGCGAGCAGTACAAGTTCGCTGACCTGCCTCGTTTGTTATTACGATCTCATAGACGCAGAGTGTGCGACCGAGTGAGACTGGAGTAGCAACGGCAGTCACAAACCCACTTGTTGCAGATTTATGGTGAGTTGCGTTGATATCAACGCCCACAACTTTGCGATCAGGACCTGCATGAAGCTGAGTACCGATTGAACCTAGGGATTCAGCGAGAACAACGTTAGCGCCACCATGAAGCAGACCGATTGGTTGAGTATTTCCCTCAACTGGCATGCGAGCCACCAAACGCTGCGGTGAGACTTCGAGCATTTCGATACCCATCTTGATATCGAGAGCGCCTTGTCCGCGTTCTTTGATGATTGCTAAGTAATCAGGTTCGGTCATAGTTGCAGAGTTTATATCTATGATGAGCGCCATGGCTACGAAGAGACTGCTCCTTATCGATGGCCATTCCATGGCATATCGAGCATTCTTCGCACTTCCTGCTGAGAACTTCACAACCGCCCAAGGCCAGCACACCAACGCCATCTATGGCTTTGCAACGATGCTTATCTCCTTACTCAAAGATGAGAAACCAACTCATGTGGCAGTGGCATTTGATGTCTCTCGCAAGACTTTCCGAACTGAAATCTTTCCCGAATACAAGGCCAATCGCGCCAAGACTCCTGATGAATTTCGCTCACAGATGTCCTATCTACATGAATTAGTGAAAGGTTTTGGAATTAGCCAATTTGAAATAGAAGGCTTTGAAGCAGATGACATCATCGCAACGATTACAAAGCGTGCTGAGAAAGAAGGCGCAGAGGTTCTGATCTGTACTGGTGATCGGGATAGTTTCCAACTCGTCACCAAGCAGACAACAGTTCTCTATCCCAAGCGCGGTGTGTCTGAGATGGCGCGGATGACACCGGATGCTGTTCAAGAGAAATATGGAATGTCACCTGAGCAATATCCAGATTTCGCAGCCCTTCGAGGAGATCCCAGTGATAACTTGCCTTCGATTCCAGGTGTTGGCGAAAAGACTGCAGCTAAATGGGTTGTCGAATATGGCTCACTAACTCAACTGTTAGCGCAGGCAGAGAAAGTTGGCGGCAAGGTTGGTGAATCACTTCGCGCCAATATCGATAACGTGAAGCGCAACCGTGAACTTACTCAGCTCATTCATGATGCACCAATGGACTTTACGATCGATGCTCTTGCCTGGAGCGGTGTTGCTGAATCTGATCTGACCTCACTCTTTGAACAACTTGAATTTCGCACACTGAAAGATCGCTTGAAAGTTATCTCTGTAGCAGGTGCACAGACGCCTGCGAAGAAGGATGCCAAATCTTCAGAACCAGAATTCTCACTCTTTGGTTCAGATATTGACTCCTCGGTTCTGACTTTCGATGAGGTGTCCAAGAAGATTGGCGCGCATCAAGGTGCAGTCTCCATTGCATATGAACTAGTTGAAGATCGCCTACATCGATATGCAGTAGCACTTGATAAGAAGACTGCATTTCTCATTCACTCATCAGAGATGGGGGAGTGGGCGACAAATCATGCGGTTGAAAAGATTGCTCACGATGCCAAGGCTGTTGCCCGGGAGAATGGGTTAACCGGAGTTGTATTCGATACATCTCTTGCCGCATACCTTGTAAATCCAGGAGTTCGTGCGCAGGATGTCAAAGATTTATTGGAACGTTGGGGCGATGGCAGTCAGATTGATGACTCTTCATCTGAGCAAATACTGCTTACAACAGCCTGTTCTCTCTTCGGTCTTCGAGATTCATTATCTAAGGAACTAAACGATCGTGGATTAACAAAGCTCTATCACGAGCTCGAACTCCCGATTGCCGATCTTTTGGCATTGATGGAGAGCCGTGGAATCGCAGTAGATAAGAAGGGGCTAGAAACGCTAGCCACATTCTTTGATGGCGAAGTAGCCCGTGAGACCAAGATCGCCCATGATGCAGCAGGGCATGAATTTAATGTGGGCTCACCTAAGCAACTGCAGGTAGTTCTCTTTGATGAACTGGCTCTTCCCAAGACGAAGAAGATTAAGACCGGTTACACCACAGATGCTGACGCACTTACCTGGCTCTTTGAGAAGACTTCACACCCAGTTCTTGCCGCCCTTCTTCGGATCCGCGAGACAAAGAAGTTAGCTACAACTATCGAAGGTCTACTCGTTGAAATTCAAAAGGATAAGCGAATCCATACCCACTTTGCCCAAACTGTTGCGGCAACTGGGCGCTTGTCATCTGTGGGACCGAACTTGCAGAACATTCCCGTGCGGACAGAAGAAGGTCGCAAGATTCGTGAATGCTTTATTGCAGGTAGTGGCTATGACGCACTTCTAACAGCTGATTACAGTCAGATTGAGATGCGCATCATGGCTCACCTTTCCAATGATGAGCATTTATTGAAAGCATTTGAATCAGGGGAGGATCTTCACGCAACAGTTGCTGCAGAAGTCTTCGGTGTGAAGGCTGCAGATGTTGACCCTGAGATGCGTCGCCAGATCAAGGCAATGTCCTATGGGCTTGCTTACGGTCTGAGTTCTTATGGACTGGCAGCACAGCTTGATCTGACTCCTCCTGCAGCACAGGACTTGATGGATAGATACTTCGAACGCTTCGGCGGAATTCGTGATTACCTCAAAACTGTTGTCGAAGATGCACGCAAAGTTGGTTACACAGAAACTGTTATGGGACGTAGGCGTTACCTTCCCGATCTCATGCATGACAATCGTCAGAGACGTGAGGTTGCAGAGCGCATGGCTCTGAATGCTCCTATCCAAGGATCTGCGGCAGACATCATCAAGCAGGCGATGCTCAATGTGCAGGGCGCACTTATCGCTGGAAAGTATGAATCTCGATTGTTATTGCAGGTCCACGATGAACTAATTCTGGAAGTGAAAACTGCAGAAGTTGATGTGGTCTCTGAACTTGTTCGCGTGCAGATGGGTAAGGCATATCCTCTTCGCGCACCGTTGGATGTCTCAGTGGGTGTTGGAAAGAGCTGGAACGAAGCTGCTCACTAAGTAGTTGTGGGGGAGTTATCTTTCATCGCTGCGAGATCTTCTTCATCAGTCGGAATGCGATCTGCTGCGATGAGTCGTGATTTACCAATTGCTAGAACAATGTAACCAATTCCAATGCAGGCTGTTGTGATGCATAGGGCAATTGTTGGCGAAAGGTGCTCTGAGATCACTCCACCTGCTGCTGAACCAATTGACATTAACGTTCCTTCAACAGTCCAAAGCCATCCCATCATTGCAGTTGGGGATCCCTTTGGTCTGATTGCCTCCATTACTTCCCAATAGAAGACCATGATCGCTCCACCAAGAAGACCGAGCAGCGCAGCAGCAATAATCATGGACCAGCCTGGATATGACAGAGCCATAGGAATTGATGCAAAGAACCAAATTCCATATGTGCGACGCATTGCTCGAAGTGAGGATGTTCGCTTCGAGACAAGCCCTGCAAGTAATCCTCCAAGAATGTTTGCAAGGCCCATCGCGGTAAATATCCATGCTGTTAGATGTGGAACTTTTTCAATAGTAGTAAATGCGGGAACGGCAACATCGAAGACGCCCCACCCAAATCCAAGGAAACACCCCTCAATCATCAGAAGTTGGAGAGGTTTATGTCTCCAGAGTGGTTGGTAATCTGCCGATTTCTTCTCTGGGATCCAGCTGCGTGAAACTTTTGTGAGAGCAAGTGCTCCGCCACCTAAGAGCATCAGCCCACCACAAATATTCAGCGGTAGAGATGGGCGAGATGAGAGAGCGAGAGATGTCGCAATAACTGGGCCAACTACACCTGCAGTACTCATGACTGCAGTGTCCATCGCATAGGCGGTACGCAGATAATTGTCGTGAACGATAATCTTCCAAAGAGGGCGTACGGATAAGTTAAT
>WLJF01000007.1 GCA_009701945.1 Actinomycetota bacterium | reverse complement strand
CCACCCACGTTGAGTTGGTAGGTACGATCTAAGTGAACACCACGATCTAGGAATAACTTAGCCATGATGCGGTGGGTAATAGGTGCACCCACCTGACTCTTGATGTCATCCCCAACAATGGGAAGACCAGCATCTTCAAACTTTCTCGCCCACACAGGATCGGATGCGATAAAGACAGGAAGTGCATTTACGAAGGCGCATCCTGCATCGATTGCGCACTGTGCGTAGTACTTAGCAGCCTCTTCAGAGCCCACTGGCAGGTAACAGATGAGGACATCTACTTCTTCCGCTTTGAGCGTTGCTACAACATCGACAGGTGCTGCTGTCGATTCTTGAATTGTTTCCTTGTAATACTTACCAAGGCCATCGAGTGTGACTCCGCGCAGAACTGGAACTCCAGTTTTGGCAACTTCCGCAAACTTGATTGTGTTGTTCTCGCTCGCCCAAATAGCTTCAGAGAGATCAAGACCGACTTTCTTGGCATCGACATCAAATGCTGCAACAAACTTCACATTGTTGATGTGATATCCACCAACGACTGCATGCATAAGTCCAGGTATCTCCTGGTCAATGGCTGCATCTGTGTAATAAGTGACTCCTTGCACGAGTGAGTTGGCGCAGTTTCCTACTCCAACTATTGCAACACGGATGTCGCCCTTACCGGTGGTGATATTCATTTACTTTTCTCCTCAGTGATGATCATTTCTTTAAGCCATGCGATCTCTCGCTCTAGCGATTCGAGAGAGAAGCGGCGCCACTCCTCGAGATATCTATCTAACGCAGCAGGAGCGCTATCGAGTTCGCTCTTTAACACCCCCGCCTTTTCCTCAAGGCGAAGCAAGCGTCCCTCCAAGATTCGAACTCTGTTCGGTGTTGTCGTTGGACTAAAGAAGGCGAAACGAACTCCGAAACCTTCGTCCTCCCAGGCATCTGATGTCACTGCGCTATTGAGTAACTCAAAGCGCTTCACGCCTTTTTTTGTAATGGTGTAAACGATGCGAGTACGACGAGATGTGACTCCAATTTCCTTCGCTTCAATCACCTCAGAGATCACCATGCGCTTGAGTTGCGGATAGAGCACTGAGAATGAGAGCGCTCGAAATGGACCAAAGATCGCCATCAGACGCTTACGAAGCTCATAGCCATGTAAAGGCCCCTGTGACAGAAGGCCGAGAAGGGCAAACTCGAGAGCTTCCGAACGTGAGCGCACCTAGTGCTCCCTTCTAGCTATGGCTGGTGGATATATCTATTCGATATATCGAGTGCTCATTCAAGCCGAAAGTCACAGGTGGCGCAAATCGACGCGCCTATTGACTACCTTTGCCACATGTTCACAGGAGTCATCCCCTCGCGCTTACCTGAGTACCTCGTGGCGGCAATCATCATCATTATCGCTCCAGGGCCCAGCGTTCTCTTCGTTATCGCACGAGCTGTTGCCTGGGGCAGGAAGATCTCAGTTCTGACGGTGGCAGGAAATGTTGCCGGTTCCTTTGTTCTCTCAACTCTCGTGGCTCTTGGTGTGGGACCCATCTTGCAGAAGTGGCATATCACCTACATCGCTGTGCAATGGGCGGGCGGCCTCTATCTGATCTACCTCGGTGTGGATGCAATTCGCAAACGCAAAATTCATGCCGCCGATATGACTAATCAAGGACCAGTTGCACCCACTGCCCGTCAATCAATCCGTGATGGTTTCTGGGTCGGAGTGCTCAATCCAAAAGCAATTGTCTTCTTTGCAGCCGTACTCCCCCAATTTGTTGATATTGATGGAGGCCATGTCACGATTCAATTGGTATTTCTTGGATTAGTTTTCTGCGTTCTTGCATTTATCTCTGACGGAACATGGGGGCTTCTCGCAGGAACTGCCCGCGCTTGGCTTGCAACAGATAACAAACGTCTTGAGCGTCTGCGTGCCACCGGAGGTGCGATCATGATTATTCTCGGTGTCGCTGTCCTAATCTCAGCGGTTATAACGGAGTAAGGAGAGGATTAGCTTTGCGCAAACCAGAAGCTCCAGCACGGGAAACTATTGCACCATCTGATCTGACCTTTGGACTCTCCACTTGCAAGCGATGTCTCTGGCTTAAATATTGGTTCAAATTCGAACTCAAGAAAGAGTTCCCTCTCGTTAAGCCACTTGCTGATTCACAAGAGGAACACTTTCGCAGGGCATCGATGCGCGATATTGATCCGTCCCTCAAAGAGGGCGTGGTTAAACAATGGGGGCAATGGGTAAAGAGCGCACCAATTAAGGTCAATGGCTTTGAAACTCGCTGGAAAATTCTCGGAATCTATGACCTTCTGGGACATTACACAGATGGCTCTGTGGGAATCATTGATTGCAAAGTCTCTGACTCAGATCGCGACAATGGTCCTTTCTACGCTCCACAACTTGAGGCATATGCATATGCCCTCGAGAACCCAGATAAAGGAAAACCATTTCCAGTCACATCGATGGGGCTGCTGATCTGGAAGCTTGCAGGAGTAACAGAAACTTCTCAGAGCGAGCTTGCCCATAACTCCCATGGATTCGGTGTCAACCAGGTCTATGTTCCTGTCGAACGCGACAGTGCACGCTTTACTACAATTCTTGAAGAGCTCATCACCACAATCGAAGGTGGGATGCCAGATTCTGGCCCCGAATGTAATGTCTGTAACTACCTACTTAAGCGTGTAGAGCTAGAGATTGATTAATCGCTCTCTTCATTGTTTTCAACGTTAAGTCCAGATTTCTTCGCCTTCACTGCATAGGTATCGACATACTCTTGTCCAGATAGCTGCTGAATACGTTTCATGATCTGATCGGTGACTTCGCGCAGATACAACAGATCTGTTGAATCGCCTTCAAAATACATAGGCTCTCCGAAGGTAATACCCACTCGCATAATCTTTGGAATAACAGTTCCTGTTGGTTGAATCTTGTCGGTGTTAAACATTGCAATTGGTATTACAGGTGCACCTGATTCAATAGCAAGTCGTGCAATACCGGTGCGCCCCTTATAGAGACGGCCATCAGGTGATCGAGTTCCTTCAGGATAGATGCCCAGAGAATTACCGCCAGCAAGAACTTCAAGGCCAGTAATGAGAGCTGCTTCGCTTCGGCGACCACCAGAGCGATCTACGGGAACTTGACCCAAAGCTATGAATGTTAACTTCTTGAGCAATCCCTTAGGTCCAGGGGAAGTGAAGTACTCACTCTTTGCAAGGAAGGTAACTTTGCGAGGAACAACGAGTGGCATAAAAATGGAATCGCTAAAAGATAAGTGATTGGAAGCAAGGATGAGTGGACCTGATGCCGGCACATTGCGCAGACCTTTGACCTTAGGTCGAAAGAGGAGCATGAGGAATGGGGTAAGAAATGCCCGCAAGGTGCCGTAGGGCAGGTTGTTCATAGGCGCTAATTTAGCCTGATTACCCCATTTTGTGCGAACATAAACCATGAGCAAGCGTGAATCGAGCGATGAATTTGATGACGAACTCGTCAATGCAGAGTTTGAATCAATGGTCGAAGGTCTTTCACTCGATCAATCTTCTCCTAGAACGTATCTAGATGAGTTAGATGCTTTTGAAGATCAGAATCGATTTACGCCTCCTGCAATTGAGAAGAAGGGCGTGAAAGATCAGTTACGTGATGCACTACGTGCGATTACTCGATGGAAAAACAATCGAGGCAATGAGCACCCCGAAGATGGCGCTGCACTCTAATTTAATGTCTGGCTAAATCTGCAACACCAACGAGGCCTGCCTCATTGCCCAACTGCGCACCAATGATTTCTGGATATGGATGCTTTCCAGCAAATGGCATATAGCGCACAAGAGCTGCACGAGTAGGTTCAAGGAGAATGTCTCCGGCGTCAATAACACCACCACCAATTACCACGCACTCTGGATCCAAAATTACTGAAAGGGTTGCAATACCTGCACCAAGCCATTGAGCAGTTGTATTAAAGGCAGCAAGTGCGACAGCATCACCATCGCGGGCAGCATCAGTGATTGCTTTTCCTGTAAGGCCTTCAAGGGTTCCATCTCCACGGGAGAGAAGATTGCGGGCTATATCTGGGCTTGCAGCAATAGCTTCACGTGCATGGCGCATGAGCGCATTGCCAGATCCATATTGTTCAAAACATCCGCGGGCTCCGCATCCGCACAGGTGACCTTCAGGCACGACTCGAAGATGTCCAATCTCTGCAGCAATTCCATACGCTCCTCTATAGAGCTCACCATTGACAATGATTCCCCCGCCAATACCTGTGCCCACGGTTAACATCAACATATGTTCTTTTCCGCGGCCAGCACCAAAGCGTGCTTCACCCCATGCTGCAGCATTTGCATCATTTTCAATAACAACTGGAAGCCCGATGAGTGAAGTAAGTTGATAATCAAGATCAACGCCATTCCACCCAGCAATATTGGGGGTTGCAAGCATTGTCTTGCGATCAGATGAGACAAATCCTGCGGCTGAGACTCCCACTGAATCGATTGTAAATTCAGCCATTAACTCTTTAGCAACATCTGCAATAGTTTGAGTTAATGCAGCGCCGCCTTCGCGAGGTGTATCGCGCCTTGCAGTCTTTACAACTGAACCGAATTCATCAACGACCCCGCCCAGAACTTTGGTTCCGCCAACATCAACGCCGATCGTGTAAGCCATTTATGCGACTCGCTCAGCCAATTCCTTGAGCGCTGCATCAATTGTCTGTTTTTGGGCTTTGGTAATCATCATTGAAGGAACAGGAAGGCTCACTGCCACAGTGAGTTCATATGTCACCTGAGTCGTATCTGCATCTATGGCCTTAAGCGAATATGTGCCATCCATCTGAGTCAGCAGATCTGCCTCATCCATTGTGAAGGATAAGGTTGCAGGAGCTGCGCTCCAGTCGTAATCCAAAGTGACGCGGTCTTTCATCATTCCAGCATCGATTGCAAGCTTTGCTTTCACTACGCGGTTCTCGCCATCGCGATCAATGACATCTACCTTCTTTATGGATGAGAGCCACTCAGGGTAGGAGCCAATCTCAAATAAAGCTGCTTGGACATCGGCTAGGGGTGCATCAATGACGACTGTGGAAAGGCTCTTCTCGGACATGGGCGCAAGGCTACCAACCTTCTCCTACCCCCACCGTCAATCAATCTGCTGCGAGAATCTTCCCTTTTGCCCACCTGCCCCGCTAGCGTTAGCGTCATGAACGAAGTCACAAACCCAGCCATCATTCCTGCAGCAACTGCTGGAAATCTCACCAACTTGATTTCAGAGCGCGCATGGTTTGAACCAGATCGCATCACGATGTCACGCCCTCTCGGCGATGGGTGGCAACCATTGACTGCTCGTCAGGTTGAAGAAGAAATTCGTGCGACGGCAAAAGGTCTTGTCGCAGCCGGTATTCAAATCGGTGATCGCGTGGCAATCATGGCTCGCACACGTTATGAATGGACCATTCTTGATTTTGCTATTTGGTTTGCAGGCGGTTGCGTTGTACCAATCTATGAAACTTCATCAGCTGAACAAGTTGATTGGATTCTCAATGACTCAGGTTCTGTCGGACTTATTGTAGAAACACCTACACACCGTGAACTTGTCGCACCTGTATTGCCACCTCATACCAAGCATGTGTGGGTGATGACTGAAGATGTGCTCGCTACGCTTCGCAAGGCCGGCCAGAATGTTTCTGACGATGAAATTGATAGTCGTCGTAAGGCTCTTGTTCCTGAAACTCTGGCAACTCTCATCTACACCTCAGGCACCACAGGTCGTCCAAAGGGTGTGCAACTCACACATGGAAACTTCCTTGCAGAGTGTGGAAACGTTGTAGAAGGTGCAAGTGATCTCTTCCTCAAGCCTGGTGGTTCAACACTTCTATTTTTGCCTGTCGCTCACGTATTTGGTCGCATGGTAGAAATCGGTGCAATTCACGCAGGGCTTCACCTTGCGCACTGCAGTGATCCTGTTGGCAGATTGCAACCAGATCTTGCCTCATTTAAACCATCCTTCGTTCTTGCTGTTCCCCGCATCTTTGAAAAAATTTACAACGGTGCTGAAGCAAAGGCAGATGCTGCAGGCAAGGGAAAGATCTTCCGCAAGGCCGCTGAAGTAGCAATCGCCTACAGTGAAGCTAAAGATAAGCGTGGATTTAATCCACTCCTCACACTTAAACACGGACTCTTTGACAAGCTGGTCTATTCAAAGATTCGTGCAGCGATGGGTGGAGCAGTTGAGGCTGCTATCTCAGGAGGTGCGCCACTGGGTGCACGCCTAGGTCACTTCTACCGTGGAGCTGGAATCACAATTCTTGAAGGATATGGACTTACTGAGACAACAGCTGGTGCAACTCTTAACCTCACAAAGAATATTCGTGTCGGTTCTGTAGGTCGCCCTATTCCTGGAACATCAATCAAAATTGCTGATGATGGTGAAGTTCTCATCAAGGGACCTATTGTTATGCGCGGTTATTGGCAGAACGATTCTGCAAATCAAGAAGTTTTTGAGGGGCAATGGTTTAGATCCGGAGACCTCGGCCGACTCGATGACGAAGGCTTCCTCTACATCACAGGACGTAAGAAGGAACTTATTGTTACAGCGGGTGGAAAGAATGTTGCACCTGCAGTACTAGAAGATCGACTACGCGCCCACCCTCTTGTGAGCCAATGTATGGTCGTGGGTGATAACCAGCCATTTATCGCATCCCTCATCACAATTGATCAAGACATGCTCAAGGGTTGGATTGCTGCAAACAATAAGACCGGCGCAACAATTGAAACTTTGATTCATGATCCAGACCTCATTGCAGTAATTCAAACTGCCGTGGATGAAGCCAATAAGGCTGTGTCTAAAGCTGAATCAATCCGTAAATTTGAGATTCTCGCTAATGACTTCACGATTGCAGGTGGTGAACTCACCGCCAAGCTCTCATTGAAGCGACATGTCATCGGCCAGAAGTATGCGGCAGAAATCACCGCACTATTTACTAAGTAGCCTGTATGGAGATGCCCTCACCTGAGCGAGTTCGTATTGCTCAGGAGCTCCACGATGGCATCGCACAGGACCTTGTAGGTATTGGTTACTCACTCGACTTACTACTGTCGGATGCATCCTTATCCAATAATGCTCGTACAGAGATTCGCGCTACTCGATTTGCAGTTGATGAATTGATGAGCACAGTGCGAGCAGAGATTTTGAATTTGCGAGAGAGGAACAACGCCCCTCTTCACGCAAGATTGCAGATAATTGCAAAGGAACTTCTCCGAGAATGTGAACTAACTCTGCGCCTTGAAGAAGTACCCCTTGCAGAGATAAGACAGAATGAATTCATCCTTATCGCTACTGAAATCCTACGTAACTGCTCCACCCACTCTAGGGCTACCCACATTGGCATCAACCTATATCCCGTCAACAATCGAACCTGTCTTGAGGTGATTGATAATGGGATTGGAGGCGCGCACGTGAAAGACGGCCACTACGGAATTGCGGGAATTATCGAACGAGTACATGCACTCGGCGGAAGTGTCACAATCGAAAGCATTGAAGGCACGCGTATCGCGATATTGATCTGATTAAGCCAATAGCAACACTCATCATTGATGATCATGCTGTTGTGCGCATGGGAGTTCGACGAGCACTTGAAAAGCTAGAAAAGTTTGAGGTTCATGAGGCTGCCTCTCGCGCAGAAGCGTTTGCGCAGATTGCAAAAATCAATCCAGCTCTGATTATCGTTGATATCAACTTGCCTGATGGTAATGGACTAGACATCATCACCTGGGTCCGCTCAATCTCACAACAAACAGCACTCGTCGTCTTGAGTTTTAATGAGAACGATGAATATGTCCTTGCATCTCTCAATGCCGGTGCAAGCGCATTTGTTCAGAAAGGCGCACCCATAAGTGAGTTGCTGGCGAGCATTGAGCATGCCATGCGCGCACCACAAGCATTTTCAGCCCATGACATCGCTGGTGCTATTCAACGCACGCGCGAAACTTTTGGCCTGTCTCAACGCGAACTCCAAATTCTCTCGCAACTGCATAAAGGCCAACCACTGAAAGAATTTGCAGCCTCACTCTTCATTACAGAATCAACTCTCAAGACACATTTGAGCGCAATTTATCGAAAGATGAGTGTGAAGAATCGGGTGCAAGCGATTGAAAAGGCTAAACAATCAGGACTTAGTTAAGAAGAGCAGAGAATCGATTGGACCACACATCCCATTGCCACTCATCGATAATCCACTGACGTCCCCTTGAACCCATGCCAGATGCCAAGACCGGATCCTGCAAGAGTGTGATTGCAGCATCTGCTACTTCGTGTGGTGATGTGCCATCGACGGAGAATCCAGTCTCTGCCTCAAGAACGGCATCAGGTGCTCCCCCAGATTTTCCTCCGATGACTGCGAGTCCGCATGCACTTGCTTCCAGGTACACAATGCCGAGGCCTTCAACTTCAAGACCTGCTAAACGTGAACGAGAAGGCATTGCAAAGATATCTCCCACACAGATATAGCGAGGAAGGTCTGCATATTGAATTCGCCCAATGAAGGTGACAGCGTGCGAGAGTTGTAATTCTGCAGCTCTCTTTACTAAGTAATCCTTATATGGACCTTCGCCGATAAAGAGAAGATGTGCATCTGGAATGTGCATCAGAATTTCGGGCAGTGCTTCAATCAGAGTGTCCTGTCCCTTGCGATGCACAAGTCTTCCTACTGAGACGATGACCTTCTTGTGGGTTAAACCAAGCTCATCTCGCAACGCAGCAGAACTTGATTGCGGTGCAAAGTGATTGGTATCGATCCCAGGAGCAATCTTTACCATCGCATCCTGCGCGCTCTGAGACAGAGCTCGCGAGATCTCACTTTTCGTGTAATTACCTAGATAGGTTAGGTGATCAGTTCCTGCACCGATGCGATGAATCGCTAATGAAAAAGGCCAGAGCTTTGCCCACCAGACCTCATGTCCGTGGGTTAGGGCAACGATTCGCGTGACTCCTGCTCGACGCAGACCTTGTGCTAGAAGAGCAAGAGGAGCTGCGGCTCCAAAGAATGCTCTAGTAATTTGCCTCTCGCGAGCAATTCTCCTTACCGCTCTACCCACTCGGAAGGATGGAAGGAGAATCGTTGATTTATCTCGGATGACCTCGACGCCGTAGTTCTCAGACCATGCACGATCAAATGGCTCTGAGTCTTTTTGTGAGGATGTGTAAACAATGACTGAGTTCTTGGGCATTCGCTCAATGAGGCCAATGATGAAAGTTTCTATACCGCCTGCTCGAGGACCAAAATCATTTGTAATACAGAGTATGGGAGATGTGCTCATTAGAACCGGCGCACAGCAACCAATGGCTTGCGACCGAGTGAAGCATCTGCAACTTTAACGCGTGATCCTGAGCGAGGTGCATGGACCATACGTCCACCTCCGACATAAATTCCCACGTGCGAGACAGGTCTGCCGAAGAACATAAGGTCGCCAGGTTTCTTCTGATTAAAAGGAATCGATTTACCCATACGTGATTGAGCCCGTGATGAGTGAGGAAGTGAGACTCCGGCAGCTTGGAAGGCACGCATTGTTAAACCTGAGCAATCCCAATACACCATTCCATCTGCACCGAATACATAGCGATCACCAATTTGCTTAAAGGCAAATTGAAGGGCAATACCTGCTCGACCCGATACTCCTGATGCACTCTTTGCAGCTGCCAATGAAGATGCCTGATCGGCATTCTCTTGGTCTTCAGCCAGCTTGGCTAATCTCTCACGATCTTCCTTCTTTAACTTTGCAAGAAGTGATTCAGCTTGGGCTAACTTCGCAACAGCAAATGCACTTCTCTCAGCCAACTTCTTCTGCAAAACTTTGACCTGAGCGAGTCGATCACTGACAGTCAAAGATGTTGCGTTGAGTTGCTGTTCGGCAGATTGAAATTTACGAAGTTCAGTTGTCTTTCGTCGAGTAATCGCCTCTAGTGAGCCGGCGGATGAAAGATAGAGCGCTGGATCGCTGGAGAAGAGAAGTTCAAGGCTCTGACTTAATGAGCCAGACTTATACTGATTGACCGCAATGGTCCCAAGAGTCTTTGAAATTGCATCGACAGTCTTTCCTTGAATCGCTGCCTGTGCCTGGATGCCTGCCAAACTTCTCGTGAGGGCAGCTAATTTCACCTTTGCCTCTTGTGCTCCTTCTGCTGCAGTCGTTGCTTCCTCTTCAAGGCGATTGACCTGTGCCTGAACTTGAGCCAACGTTTGAGCAGAATGTGCAAGAGGTGGGGAGATAAATGAAAGGAGAAATACGGCGATAGAGGCGAAAGCGCCAGCACTCACTCGTTTTCTCATGTTTTAAGGCTAACGCGCCTCCAAGGGGATTTTCAATTTTGAACGAGGAATTTGCCTGATAAATGGGTGAGAAACTCAATATTCTTACTCACATGAGAGTCACAGTCACACTCGTTGTAGGGGCCGATGGCTCGACATCAAAAGATGGAAATTCTGCCGGAGTGTCATCAGCTGTAGATCGTTCGGCTTTCCTCTCACGTCGCAGGAGTGCCGATTGCATTCTTATAGGTGGAAATACCGCGCGCACAGAGCCTTACCATCGCACCCCAGTACCTGTTGTTGTGATTTCTAAAAGTCTGATTAACCCACTTGCTGATAATCGACTTGCACACTGCTGGAATCTCTCACCAGAGGATGCGCTGGATCGAGCAAGCAGAACATTTGGCCCCAATATCCATGTTGAGGCAGGGGTTGGAATCATCCGGCAATTAATTGATGCTGGCCGCGTTGATTTTCTTGAATTAAGTGTGACAGATGTTGTCGGAGGCGAAGATTTAATTGATGTTGATGAGCTTCTTTCGCACTTTTCTCAGATTGAAGAGAAGTTAGTGTCTGGAACTCGATTTATCTCTGCAAAAAAAATAGATTAAAAAGCAGAAATTATCGCAACGCCCACGACGGCAAATGCAATTCCCACATACTGCACTTTGTGTAGGCGTTCATGAAGAAACTTATATGCCAAAAGCGCCGTAGCAATTGGATAGAGAGAACCCAAAACCATTGCAAGTGAGACCAATCCCTTAGTCGTCGCAACTCCCAAAAGCAGATTTGCAGCAAAATCAGCAACCCCGATAAATATCAAGATAGGAAGTTCAGGCTTTCCTAACCCTCCTAAAGTTCTAAACTTTGCAAAGATCCCAATGCCAATAATCAACGTTGTGGTGCGCATCATCGTCATAGTCATCAGCGCACTGCTCTGTGAACCAATCGCCATAAAGACCAATGCGAGTCCGAAGAAGAGCGCTGCAGAGAGAGCCAGAAGAACTGGTTTTAATGGAAGGCCTTGAGAAACTTCTGGACCACTTGCTAAGAATCCACCAATCAAAGCTGCAGCAACTCCGATACTCACAATCGTGGAAAGTTGATCGCCTTTGATAACCAGGGCATAACTCAAAGGAATAAGTGCTCCGAGTGAACTAATCGGTGAGACTACTCCCATGCGGCCTGTAGAAAGTCCTGCATAGAGACTCATCAAACCTGCATAACCACAGAGGCCAGCACAGGCCCCGGCAATGAAATATCCGCCATCTCCAAAAGCTTCTGCGTGCCAAGCGCCAGTGAGTAAGACCAAAATTACCCCGGTGATAAATCCAATCGCCTGAGATGTTGCAAGAACAGCAATGGATGGAAACTTCTTACTTAACTTTCCAGCGTGATAATCAGCACTTCCCCACAGTCCGCTCGATAGAAGAGCTAGGAAGCTGGCCATGGCGAGGACTCTACAGCCCAACTCCCCCAGCCTCCCATCTAAAGTGCACTTCGAACTTTAGAATTAACCAGTGATATCGACATTTACTTTTGAAGAGATGATCGAGCTTCTTCGTACTTTCACACCGCGGGATGAAATCATTTTGGAAGAAGTCCCTGCGCCCCAGAAACTTGCAACATATTCATTCGCCTTCACAGCAGATATCTCCAACGGCCAATCGGGGGAAGCTGAAGAAGAAGTAGCATCGGGACGATTTGTCATCTTGCATGAGCCGGGTGGGCAAGACACATGGGAAGGTGACTTTCGGTGTGTGAGCTTTATGCGAGCTGATGTAGATAGCGAGATGCAAGAAGATCCGCTACTTCCAGAAGTCGGTTGGAATTGGTTGCTGGATTCGCTCAATGCCACTCAGGCCCAATACAACGCACCTAGTGGAACTGTTACACGAGTATCGAGTGCATCATTTGGAAAACTATCCCCTCGTAATG